>NZ_PNCN01000130.1:0-27154 GCF_005886135.1 Pseudoalteromonas sp. S4741
GCATGCGCTCTTTTTTTATTTGGCTTAGCTTACAATGCCCAAAGGCTGTGCGGTTTGCCATGCCCCGCGAGTAAAATCGGGAATATCTATTGAGCGGCTACGCTCACTCACAGACTGGGCTGATAACGGCGAAATAACCGACCATGCCGCCCCGTCATAAACGTCTTGATCTAGCGGTTCGCCATTTTTTAAGCAGTAAATCATCCGCCAAAACATTAAAAAGTCCATGCCACCGTGGCCACTATTGCGCTGCGCCTCTTCACCCATTTTTGTCCATAAGGGATGGTCGTACTGCTCATACCATGCGCTCATATCATAATCCCACTCATGAAAATTTTTTGAGCCACCAGTTTCAAGGGCAATTCGACTAGGGAAACCTGCAAACACGCCATTCGTGCCTTGTATTAAGTTATGTCGTGAGTACGGCCGAGGGGTTATCGTATCGTGCTACACCATAATACTGCGCCCTTTTAGAGTTTTAATCAGCGTCGTGTTCATGTCACCGGCAATATAATTGAGCTGGTTACGGGGATGTTCGGCAGCAAACTCACGTTGCGCATAGGCGCGCTAGTATGAACACTGCCACTAGATGCACAGCTACTAACCACACCAGCAGCGGCAGCTAAACTGACTGCCTTTAAAAATCCCGACGAGTAAATTGCTTCATTACTTATCCCTTTTGTTATTATTTTTAACTTACTTAATGGCGGTTAATGGGTAAAGGGCCAAAGAGGTAAGCTGAATAAAAATAGGTTTAAAAGGGATAAAAATTCGCATTGTGTTACTGTTTGGGGTTATAGTCGAAAAAAATATTATTTCCTAACTTATTATGTCTTATATAAAAACCATCACATTTTTTTTAGTTATTGTACTAACGGGTTGCTCAGAGTCTGCAACCCCCACTTCCTCGCTCGAAAACAGTCCGGGCGTTAGTTTAAATAATATAAAACAGCATATTAAAACCCTTGCCTCTGATGACTTTGAAGGCCGCGGTCCATTAACATTGGGTGAAGTAAAAACCGTTGGCTATTTGAGTGAACAATACAAAGCCATAGGGTTAACTGGTGCCTATAACGGTGATTTTTTACATCCGGTTAAAATGGCCATGATCACCGCAGATCAAAACATGCAATTGACCATGGGTGATTTAAGCTTTAAAGCGGGTAAAGACTTTACTGCTCGTACTAAACAATTACAGCCTGTTATTGATGTTCGCAATTCTGATGTGGTCTTTGTCGGTTATGGTATAAATGCCCCTGAATATAACTGGAACGACTACGCCAATATTGATGTAACCGGTAAAACCGTTATTGTGCTGGTAAACGATCCGGGCTTTGCCACTCAAGACGATACGTTATTTACTGGTAATGCCATGACTTATTATGGTCGTTGGACTTATAAATATGAAGAAGCCGCGCGCCAAGGCGCTAAAGCGGTATTTATTGTTCACGAAACAGCTCCTGCCGCATACCCTTGGGGGGTAGTTGAAAGCTCAAATACCGGCACTAAATACAGTCTAATGGATAACAACCTCAATGCATCTGAATTGCCCGTTATGGGCTGGCTAACACTCGATGCCACCGAGCAAATTTTTGCATCAGCACACTTAAACTACCAACAATTAAAACAACAAGCACTCGGTGAGCAATTTCAAGCTAAAGCGTTGAATTTAAAAGCGACCCTTGCATTTAAAAACGAAGTGTCACATGCAAAATCACATAATGTGGTCGCAAAAATCACAGGCAGTGAAAGCCCAGATGAATACATCGTTATTAGTGCCCATTGGGATCACTTTGGCACTAAACAAACCGACAGCGGTCCTAAAATTTATAATGGCGCCGTTGATAACGCATCAGGCACCGCTGCCACCCTTGAGATTGCTCGTATAATGCAAAAAATGCATCAGCAAACACCGTTTAAACGCTCGATTATTTTTGCCAACTTCACCGCCGAAGAAACCGGTTTAATTGGTTCAGCCCAGTTTGCCTCTGGTGACGTGATCCCAACAAAGAATATGGTTGCCCTACTAAATATTGATGGGATGAACGTACTCGATAGCACCGACTATATTTTACAGTACGGTAAAGACCTCTCGACTATGGAACACTATTTAGCTAAAGCCGCAAACGCGCAAGGACGTCAAGTTAAACTGGATCCTCGTGCGCAAAATGGCTTATTTTTTAGATCGGATCATTTTTCACTCGCCAAACAAGGTGTGCCAAGCTTACTGTTTATGAGCTTAGGTGATACCGATCCTGACTACATCACTCATAAATACCATAAAGAAGCTGACGATTACTCAGCTGATTGGTCATTAGGTGGGGTAAAACAAGATGTAGAACTGATTGTTGATATAGCCTCACAACTGGCGAATAACGGTGATTGGCCAAAATGGACAAGCGAGTCTGACTTTAAAGCTAAACGCACCGCTGACAAACAATAAATACAATTAAACATCACTACTTAAAATCCTCCTACTCGGAGGATTTTAGTTTTACCCGTGCCTGTGTAAGCAATGTTTCAGCTTTTGCCCCTAAATACACATATATCGCTAAAGCAATTAAAAGTCCCACCACTGCAAGCATCATCGCTATAGCTGGCATTAAATACTCTGATTGCCCTAATGCGGCTTTAAACATAGTGAGTAGTGCTTCAATTGATATAGCAATTAACACGGTAGAGATAAACCGGGTAATGGTTCGTCGTGTTGATGAGTGTCTAAAAATATCTTTATGCATGAGGATTTCTTCCTCAAGAATTGTTTTGCCAAGATCAAAAACAGCCAATGCTAACGTGATATAAATAATGATGCTAAAGGGTTCTAGGGGATCGGACGAACTATTTACGTGAGTTATTAATTCATAGATGTCGATAAATACGATGTTGAGTAAAAAAAGCACCAAACTAAATAAGCACGCCACAATAATCCCATAACCTGCTTTAAAATAAGGTGACATAGTCGCACGTGCGGTATCACCCATCACAAACTCAATAAGCTGCGTTAAACTTACATCAACAACTGAATAATGTTGATTATTGATAGGTTTGTTTAATTCTTTAATCGCAGATATACATAAATGGTTGGTCGCAATAGAAATATAAGGCGCAGTAAAACAAATAGCATTACAGGCTTTTACATTTAAAAAATAAGGCCGCTCACTTAAATCCTGATTATTACCTCTCTGTGCTAATTTTTTATTGTAGGCACGTTTAAAACAAACGTTATTGCCCTGTTGTGAGCCCTTCTCGTCCAAACAGTATTGTAATTCTAAAAAAGGATAATGCTTTGTTAAATAGCGCATATCACGATTATTAGCGATGCCGTCATCTATACTCATTAAAATTGATTCTAATAAGCTATGTATTAGCTGCTCATATTCGTTATAGCGCTCAACACTACTTATATAACTCATTCTCGCCATAGTTAGGCTCCTTAAATACCCTAATCAACAGCTAAGCAAGTTTAAAACCAAAAATTAAAGAACTTAAAAATCAATAGATTAAATTAAATTCATTGATGCCATTGCACTATTTTAGTGACAACTGCACACACTATTTCTCGCCACGCACAAAAAAGCAGCTGAGTATTTACTACTTAGCTGCTTTTTATGTCTCGTTTATAAATTACATAAACGCTTTCATCCGTAATGTAATTACTGAATTTTTGCGAACTCTTCTTTTGAAAGCTCACCGTTGCTATCAACATCTAAATCATCAAATAATTGAGCTAGTTGTGAGTTAGCTTGTGCTTCAGACTGGCTAATAACGCCGTCGCCATCAGTATCGAAAGAATCAAAGTCAACCGCAGCAAAAACCGCTGAAGATGAAGCAAGTGCAATTAAAGCGAGTGTTTTAGTAAATGTTTTCATAATTAATCCTTAGGCTAAATGCCTTAATTAAAATGGTAAGAAGTCCTTTTCAAAGATCCTTAAGGGAAACTAATACGCTGAAAATTCGTCTTTAGAAAGTTCACCATTACCATCTACATCTAGCTCTGCAAACTGCTCCATAAGCTCAGCAGCAACCGATGCCTCTGCTTGGCTGATGGTGCCACTGCCATCTACATCAAGCGTTTCAAAGTCTGTGCTTGCAAATACGGCAGATGAAGAAGCAAGCGCCATTAATACCAGTGTTGATTGTAACTTTTTCATAATATAATCCTTCAAAGTGTGCAATGTTCGTCAAATAAAAAATAATTGGCTCAAAACTATCAACCTCATATCCTTGCGATTCTTTGTCATAGGCTCCCTTGCCTATTTAGGTTGTCTTGGGCAACTCAGAATCAGTAGTAGTATTGAGCACTAAAGCTGGTTACGCCTTAGAAAACTCTGCTTTAGATAACTCACCGTTTTGGTCAGTATCAAGCTCAGTAAACTGGCTCATAAGTGAGGCGTCAACTGATGCTTCAGCTTGGCTAATAGCGCCGTTGCCATCCACATCGAGTGTGTCAAAATCGGTTGCTGCAAAAGCCGCTGATGAAGAAGCTAAAGCCATTAATACCAGTGTTGATTTAAGTGTTTTCATAATGTAATTCCTTCATTAGGTTGTGCGATGAAGCGATGTGCTTTATCACGTTTTTGCTAAATACAGCTTAGGTATTACAACTTCGATGCCATGTTTTTAAAGTTATTTAAAAACATGCAGTTAGAATGATTTTGAAGCATTTTAATAAAAATAAACCATGATTTTGTTGCTTTTTAGCAACAACCACTGAGGCTGAAATAAATAAACATTTAAAATCAATAAGTTAAATTATAATAAAAAGAGACATGGGAATGAAAAAACCGTAAAAATCATGTTTAGAGCAGTTATGAGAATAAACCGACTCTGAACACATCCGACATACTTACTTTAACGGTATAAAATAATACGCATAACGCATTGAAATATAATAACTAAAATAATATTTAGATTATTTTTATAAAAACGTTTGAAGAACGATTTAAAAACTCTCGTTTTGTTGCCAAATGGCGAATTGGGATGAAAACAAGCTGTAATAGAGGAGAGTCGCTAGCAATGTGTTGTTCTAAAAAACAATAAACTAGTCGCTCATGCTCATAAGGGCTATGAGCGTGAGCAATGTGTTTTAAACAGCCTGCTTTATTTCCAACCTTGCAGCCATTTTTGTTGATCTTTTAAATCGCGCCACTGGATTGGGTATTGGTTTTTTGACATTACCGCTTCAGTGATACATTCAACGACGTTGCCGTCTTCATCAAACTCAACCTCAACAATAATAAAATGTTTTTCCTTATTAATTGCTGGGATCGCTGTCCATTTACTATTAAACAGTTTTTTAGGGTTTAATTTATTCATACTACGCCTTCTCAGTTTTCTGCTTGAACAAACGCATCGGATCCATTTTTAGTTTTATTAATCTAGGGTCTGTTGACCTTTCAAGGTTAAATTTGCAGCAGTCTGTTTGGTATTTAGGCAAGGCAGAGCCTATGTGGTGTGGTTATTCCCCATAAATAGGCGATAACGCAGCATCAATGCCAAACAGGCGCTGCCCTTCGGGTTCTGCCTAGGGGCGATTTACTCTTTGTTGCTCGGTTCTTACTTAGTCCACTAGGTTACAAACCTCGCGCCGCGATTAAACCGCTCCTAGTTTGAACAAATTGTAATCCGCAAAGGTCAACAGACCCTAATATTCAAGACACTAATAACGTGCCTTTATACATTTGCATTTGGCAATGAAAAGCATATTCACCCACTTTAAGTGCCGGCAGCTCAACAGTGTTATTCTCACCCATAGCGAGCGTTTTACTGATATCGAGTGAAGGAAACACCACCGTTTCGGCGCATGGAGCGCTGTCTTGTCGATTAAACGTCAGCGTTACTTTTTTATCAGCAGCCACTTTAATATGGGCAGGATAATAAACGCCGTTATTAACCACTATCGTTATTTTGTTGTTATTACTCTGCACTTGCTTAGGTTTATATAGCCAAAACCAGTAAATAATAACCGCAATTAACAATGCGCCGAGTATATTGAACATCAACATAATGCTACTCCTATTTATAAAATTACGATTTACTGGGTTTAAAAAAGCGCAGGCGATTGGCGTTTGTGACCACAGTTAGTGATGACAGTGCCATAGCAGCACCTGCAACAATTGGGTTGAGTAATATACCAAAGAATGGATATAACAGCCCGGCAGCAATTGGAATACCTGCCACATTGTAAATAAATGCACCAAATAAATTTTGCTTAATATTGACTATAGTGGCGCTACTAACCGCAATGGCATCGCCAAGACTCTGTAATGAACCACGCATTAAGGTGATATCAGCGCTCTCAATCGCCACATCGGTGCCAGTGCCAATAGCAAACCCAACATCGGCCTGTGCCAGTGCCGGCGCATCGTTTATACCATCACCCGTCATACCGACTATTTCACCTTTAGCTTGGCGCTTAGTTACTTCACTGGCTTTGTCATCAGGCATTACTTGGGCAATAAAGTCCTTAATACCTACTTTGTTAGCGACGGCTCTGGCGGTAGCTTGGTTATCACCGGTCAGCATAACAACATGGATACCTTTTTTTTGTAGACGTTTAATGGCCTCTGCTGAATCGTCTTTTATCGGATCTGCCACCGCTATAATGGCTTGTAGTTGGGTATCAATTGCAAAATACATTGGCGTTTTAGCGGCGCTGGCTAATTGCTCAGCTTGCTCCTTTGCCTCTGCAATACTGATATTGTGTTGGCTCATAAGCGCTTCATTGCCAAACAATAAAGTTTGCCCATTTAATCTGCCTGTAACACCTTGCCCCGTCACAGCGTTAAAATCGCTGACTTTTTCAATCGTGATATCTTCATTTTCAGCATAACTTACAATGGCTTGCGCTAAAGGATGTTCAGAGCCGCTTTCAAGACTAGCGGCAAGCTTTAGCACCTGTACTTTATCGCTGTCATTAAAATTAATGATATCGGTAACGGTGGGTTTTCCTTCTGTGATCGTGCCGGTTTTATCTAAAATCATGGTGGTAATTTTAGAGGTAGTTTGCAGCGCTTCTCCATTACGAATAAGTATTCCCGATTCAGCGGCTTTACCTATCCCAACCATAATTGACATAGGGGTTGCTAAACCCAGCGCACACGGACAGGCAATGATAAGCACCGTGGTCACGGCCACTACCGCATAAGCAATGCTCGGCTCGGGGCCAAAATTAAGCCATGCAAGGCCCGCGAGCACTGCAATAATCATTACCGTAGGAACAAATACGCCGGATATTACATCGGCTAAACGCCCTATGGAGGGTTTAGAATTTTGTGCTCGTTTAACCATATTAATAATACTGGCAAGTGTGGTTTCACTGCCAATATGAGTGGCTTTAAATAGCAACGTGCCACTTTTATTAATACTGCCTGCAACAACGGTATCGCCCTCACTTTTGTTCACTGGCATAGGCTCACCCGTGAGCATTGACTCATCCACTGAGCTGCTACCTTCAATGACTTCACCATCCACGGGGATTTTTTCACCGGGGCGTACACGCACAGTCTCGTTTTTTAGTACCTCACTAATAGCTATATCTTGCTCTTTGTTATCACGCACTACCCGAGCGGTTTTTGGCTGCAAACCGATTAAGCGTTTTATCGCCTCAGATGTGCGACCGCGGGCTTTTACTTCAAAGGCAAGGCCTAGGCTAATTAAACCGATGATCATCGCTGAGGCTTCAAAATAAACATGCCTGGCCACCTCGGGTAGCACGCTTGGCGCAATGACTACCACCATAGAATACAACCACGCGGTACCTGTGCCCAACGCAATCAGTGTATCCATATTGGCGGTGTGGTTTTTAAATGACTGCCATGCGCCGTTATAAAACTGTTTACCCGCAATGGCCATAACCACTAAAGTGACTATACCAACAATAAACCAGCCAATGCGCTGCGCATTGGTGGTAACACTCATATCAAAAATAAGCCCATACAACATAAGCGGAGCGCCAACGCCTAGCGCCAATACCATATTACGCATTAGCTTTTTATAGTGCGCGTTATCGGCTTTGGCTTTTTCATCTAGCGCGTCTTGCTCCGACTCACTATTCATTGGCTTAGCCTTGTAGCCTATATTTTCGACTGCTTCAATCAGCTCTGCTGATGACGCATTGCCTTCAACTTGCACACTGCGATCAGCAAAGTTCATTTCAACACGCTGCGCACCTGATACGCTTTTTAGCGCTTTTTCTATTTTTGCGACGCAGCTGCCGCAATTAGCACCTTCAATTATAAAATTTTGCACTGTGTCTTTATTGTTGCTCATTTTGCTTCCTCGGAACTAACTTGTTCGTTAAGGGGATCTACAAAGGTCTCAATTAAACTACATATATCGGCACTTACAGCACCATCGCTTGAGTTTTCCCACTGTTTTACCGCAGCTTGCATACGCGTTCTTAGTTTGAGTGTTTCTTGAAATAGCCGCTCTGTTTCTTCGAGCCGTTTAGTTATTAATTGTCGTGTCAGTGGGCATGGGCAATTCCCTTGCTCCGATTGAGCAACTATTTGCTGAATATCTTTAATAGAAAAACCGAGTTGCCGTGCACTAATAATAAACTTTAAACGTTGTTGATCGTCTTTGGTATACACCTGATAGCCATTGTTTTGGCTACGAATGGGTTTAAGTAGCTTTATACGCGTGTAGTGCCGCACTGTATCTTGGGTCACTCCCATGATTTTAGCTAGCTGTTTAACATACATAATTCACTCCATCGGGTTTTAATAGTGACATAATAAACCTATGTGTAACACACAGGTCAACCGCTATTTTAAAACTCAGGGAATGCGTTATCGGCACATTAAATAAGTGATTACGTTTGCTTAAAGAAGAGGAAGAATACAGCAGTCACAAAATAGTGACTGCTAGAAAATGTAGACGTTATTTTGCTACGACTTAGGTTAACTATAGTTTAGTTTGCTTCACTACGCGATTGTTTAAGTGCTTCACCTAGCTGCCCAGCAATCGCTTGAATCTCTGGCATAGCGTCTTGCACTAATGCTTGTGACATTTGCATAGACTGTTGCATCACCTGTGGCATTTTTTTCAAAATAGCTTGCCCTGACTCTGTTTTATAAAAATCGAGCATATCGCTAATCTCTTGCTCACTAAATTGCTTATCATAAAGGTTAACCATCATAGGCTGCATTTTTTGCCAGCTCATTTTGGTTTTTAGCACCTTAGTCATATCAGCATAATATTTGTCAAATATTGGCTTTTCATTTGGCTTTACCCCCATTTGCACCGACATATTTTGCATCATGCCCTCAACTTGAGAATACATAGAGTCAACCATGGCGTCCATATCCATCACCTCTACCAGCTCATCAATTTTTTGTTGCTTAGTAGTTTGCGCTGCATATAGGCTAGTTGAAAAAATAAGTAGTGATAAAAGTAATACCTTACCCATATTAATATCCTTTTTGTATTTGAATTTACGCCATACTCACATGTTCAATAAGTGTTGTAAATGGGAACAACCAAAAAAAAAAGCCGGATAACTACCATTATTTGGCTTTTTGTCGTTTGTTAGGGTTAATCTTTTTCGATATTATCGAGTCCTTTCGTTCCATCTTTGGCTTTTAACTTATGATGAATAGCGGTTTTAATTAGCATATAACCACTAATGGGCGCCGTGATTAATAAAAATATAGTGATTAATATTTCTTTTACGCTTAAGCCACTAGCTGAATTGGCAAAAAATACCATCGCAGCCGTGAGTATACTTGCCATCCCTAAAGTGGTTGCTTTAGTTGGCCCATGTAAACGCATAAAAAAGTCCGGCAGTTTAATTAAGCCAATAGAGCCAATTAAAATAAAGAGCCCACCTAACAAAAGCAATATTGATACGATCCATTCACTTATCATTTTAATACCTTACTCAATTATATCGCCACGAAGTAAATACTTACATACTGCCACTGTACTTATAAAGCCTAACATTGCGATAAGCAAAGCAGCTTCAAAATATAAACCTGTTCCCATACTGATGCTATATAAAATAATCAATGCAATAACGTTAATATACATTGTATCGAGCGCCAAAATACGATCTGGTACTGATGGACCAATAATAAGTCGCCATAAATTTAGTAGTAATGACAATCCAACCATTGAAAAAACAATCAGTAATACTGTATCTAACATTGAAATATCTCCTTTAGGGGAGCTTCGTAGCGTGCCTTAATTTGTTTGATAAGTACTTGCTCATCATCTAAATCCAACACGTGAATTAATAAATATCGCTGCGCTGGTTCATCATCTTCATTAAGTGACTTAATGAGAGGATAAACCTCAGCACTTACTGTACCCGGCGTTAAAGACACACAACTAGCTAAAATAGTAATTGGCATTTCATGCATTAAATCGATAGGCACTTTAACAAAACCTGGACGTAAATTTTTTGAAGGGCCCAGTATTAATAAGGCCACTTGTAAATTAGCCACAATAATATCGTAAAGCACAATAAGTAACTGCTTAAACGCCAAGCCAGGCTTTAATATGAGTGGTTGTGGATCTCTAAATGACATACTGAATAAAGGAATAAGCAGTGCTAACAATGCACCCAATATAATATGCCCTACAGACGCACTGTTATTTAATAATAGCCATACTATAAATAAAAATAGACTACGAAACGGTGTGGGTAACCAACGAAAACGAGCTTCTAAGCGCATTACAGACCTCCCTTGAGTACCGCATTAATACCACCACTAATATCGTGAAGTTGTTTTGCTGTTTCAAGTGCATATTGCGTTGCCAAATCACCAAAAACAACCAACAGCACTGAGCTTGTGAGCAGGCCAACAAGTACGATAACTTGCAACGGATGTGCATTAGCAACATCAGCAGCCTCACCGCCTTTGTCTTTATGCTCCCAAAACAAACTCGTGCCTGCACGTGATATAGCAACAATTAACGCTAAGCTCATAATTAAGTAAACAGGCCAAAATACCAGTGCTTGCTCACTGTTTAAGGTGGTTTTTAAAATCCAAATTTTACCTACAAAACCTGAAAGTGGCGGCATACCTATGACGGTTAGTCCAGCGATAATAAAACACGCTCCCAACAAGAATGGTTGTTTAACTGCGCGTCCGCCAACTAATCTGTCGCCGGCTTTACCTCGCTGAGTTGCAATTAAATCAGCCAGTAAAAATAGTGCTGCAGTCACTAACGTTGAGTGCACCAAATAATACAATAGTGCAGCTGTGGCGTTTATATTTTGAAGTGCAACCAGTGCTACTAAAGTACCCACAGAAACCAGTACTAAGTTTGCGGTAAGCTTACGTAAATCTTGTGCTGCCAACACTCCGATTGCCCCAATCACTATAGTAGCAATGGCCAACGCCCATAGCCAAGACTGCGCCATATGCTCAAGTTCACCGGCTTGCTCACCAAATACCACTGTATATACGCGTAAAGTGGCGTAAACACCGACTTTGGTCATAATCGCGAATAATGCAGCAACCACAGGTGTCGCACTTGAATAGGCATTTGGGAGCCATAAATGCAGTGGTAATAGTGCACTTTTAAGGGCAAATACCACAAGCAATAGCAACCCGCCCGCTTTAGCTAAATAAACATCATCACCGGTTAACTGCGGTACTTTATTAGCCATATCAGCAATGTTTAGGGTACCCAATACCCCATATAAAATACCTAAGCCGATTAAAAATACACTTGAGCCAACTAAGTTTAAAATAACGTAATGCAGTGCTGCACGTGTTTTTGGTTTACCGCCGCCGTGCATTAATAACGCATAAGAAGCAATTAGTAACACTTCAAAAAAGACAAAGACGTTAAATAAATCGCCCGTTAAAAACGCACCATTTACCCCTAATATTAAAAAATGAACCAAGGGATGGAAAAAGCTGCCTTGCTCGTCATCGCCGGCACACCCATATAAAACCACACCAAGACCTAAAAAGGCGGTTAAAGTAACCAGTAAAGTTGAGAGCATATCTGCTACCAGTACAATACCAAACGGCGCTGACCAGTTACCGATTGCATAAACAATAACCCCGTTATCTTTAACCTGAACCAGCAGTAATACTGTAATTACAAAGGTTAAAATAGCCATTAGGCTTGAAGTTAATCGCCGTGCAAATAAACTTTTGCCACACGGTGGCAGTAGCAGAATGATTGCCGCTAGCATAGGCATTAAAACAGGCAAAGATGCTAAATGCTGAATCATTTTCTCTCCTTGCGTTTACTTCTGGTTAGGGTGCCATCAACATGATCATTCCCTAAATCTGCTCGCCCTCGTATCGATAAAATAACCACAAACGCAGTCATGGCAAATCCTATTACAATAGCTGTTAATACTAAGGCTTGTGGCAGCGGATCGGCGTAATCAGCGCCAGTTCCAAGTACCACCGCTTTATTGATAGTTAAGCGCCCTGATGAGAATAAAAACAAATTAACCGCGTAAGAAATCATTGTCAGCCCCAGTACCACTGGGAATGTGCGCGCTCTTAATAATAAGAACACACCACAGGTGACTAGCACGCCAACGCAAGATGCGTATAACAGTTCCATTAAATATTTACCTCTTCTTTCTCTGCGTTCGCTGTCATATTACCTAAGCTCGCAAGGATCATTAGCGTCGCGCCAACAACGGTTAAGTACACGCCCAAGTCAAATACAATGGCGCTGGCAAGCTCTGTTTTACCAACAAACGGAATATCAAAGTAATCAAACCAGGTAGTTAAGAATGGTTTATCGAAGAACCAACTTCCTACACCCGTAAACATGGCGATAGCGATACCTGATGCAATAATTTTTCGATAGTTAACATCAAAACGTTCATTAATCCACGCAGTACCATGGGCCATATATTGTAAAATAAAGGCAATAGAGGTCACGAGGCCGGCAATAAATCCACCGCCCGGTAAGTTATGACCACGTAAGAAAATATAAGCGGATACTAATAGCGCCAATGGTAATAAGCTTTGTGAAATACAAGCCAATAAAATAGGATGACGGTCTTTAGACCATGGGCGCCCTTCACTGTCGCTTGCTGGCATATAAAGCGGAATTCTTGATAACAGTTTAAATATACCCAGTGCTGCAATCCCTAACACGGTGATTTCACCTAAGGTATCAAAGCCCCTAAAATCAACTAAAATAACGTTAACAACGTTAGTACCCCCACCGCCTGTTTTAGCATTAGCGACAAAGAATTCAGAAATTGAATTAAGAGGACGGGTCAGTAATGCATAACAAATACTAGCAATAATTACCCCCACCGTAGAGGAAATAACCACATCACGTAAAATACGCAACGAGCTTGACTCTCTTGGCGTACTTTGCGGTAAGAAAAACAGTGCCAACATTAATAATATGATGGTCGCAACTTCTACTGTAAGTTGCGTTAAGGCCAAGTCAGGCGCTGAAAAACGTGTAAACGCTACCGACACCATTAATCCCACAATCGACAGCATTAATAACGACACCATCCGAATTCGATGCCAAATAACGGTAGCAATAGCACCAATAATCAGTAGCCCTGCACCTATAGCATTTTGAATATCAACTGGGGTGTTAGGTACACTGCCCGCTAGCTGTTTCATTTCAAATAATGGCCAACCTGAGGCAAGTAATACAACACCTAACATAATAAATACATAGCGTTGTAATGAGCCATTTTCTGTTGATTGGATTTTGTTTTGACACCAATTAACCACAACCACTAAAAAACGCTCGAAGATTTTTTTAGCGTTAAAAGGAGGTAACGACGCTTGGAACTGAAATAAGTACTTACGATTGACGTAAATAAATAAACCACCAATGACCGCCATACCACTCATAAGTAGAGGTAAATTGAAACCGTGCCAAATAGTTAGCTTGTACTCAGGCATAGCTTGACCAAGTACAGCCAGCGACGCGGCTGATAAAATACCGTCAACGACAAAGTGTGGAAAAATACCCACTAAAATACACAGTACCACTAAGATCTCTATAGGCACACGCATATAACGCGGCGCCTCATGAGGGGTGCGTGGTAAGTCTATCGGCTCACCATTAAAGAACACGTCATGAATAAAGCGAGATGAGTATGCTACCGACAGCGCACCTGCAACGGTTGCCAGCACAGGAATTAACCACGACATAGAGCCAAGTACTTGCTGATTCAGTGTTTCAGCAAAAAACATTTCTTTAGATAAGAAACCATTTAATAGCGGTACACCCGCCATAGCGGCAGCGGCCACCATCGCCAAGGTTGCCGTATAAGGTAAGTAGCGCCACATGCCATTGAGTTTGCGCATATCACGAGTCCCGGTTTCATGATCAATAATGCCGGTTGCCATAAATAACGACGCTTTAAACGTCGCGTGGTTAATAATATGAAAAATAGCGGCTACGGTTGCAAGTTGTGTGTCTAGGCCGAGTAATAGAGTAATTAGGCCTAAATGACTAATTGTTGAATAGGCTAATAAGCCTTTTAAATCATGTTTGAATAGCGCGATGTAAGCGCCAAATAAAAGTGTAGTTAAACCCGTCAAACCGACTAATAAAAACCAAGTGTCGGTTCCCGCCAGTGCTGGATAAAAACGCGCAAGTAAAAAGATACCCGCTTTTACCATAGTGGCAGAGTGTAAATAGGCACTAACCGGTGTAGGTGCTGCCATGGCATGGGGTAACCAAAAATGAAACGGAAATTGTGCAGACTTGGTAAAGGCGCCTAGTAATACTAGCACCAGCGCTAATTCGTATAAATCATGTGATTGAATAATCGCTTTGCTAGCTAAAATAGTGTCTAGGTCGTAGCTTCCAACAATATCACCTAGCAGCATTAAGCCGCCCAGTAATGCTAACCCACCCGCACCGGTTACCGCCAGTGCCATACGCGCCCCCTTGCGCGCCTCTGATTTATGCCACCAGTAACTAATCAACAAGAACGAGCTAATACTGGTTAGCTCCCAAAACACCCATAACTGAATCACATTGTTTGACATAACAATGCCCAGCATGGCGGTCATAAATAACATTAAGTAACTAAATAGCTTTGGCAGTGAATCGTTTTGACTTAGGTAATAACGGGCATACAAAATAACCAGCAGCCCTATTCCTAAAATCATAAATAAAAACAGTAAACTCAAGCCATCTAAGCGTAAGGAAATATCCAGCCCTAAAGCAGGTATCCACTGCGCGCTAAAACGAATAGTTTCTCCCGCGAGAACCGCAGGCGCATGATAAAGTGTAATTGCAAGCGCGGCTAAAGGCGCAATAGCCGTTAGGCTCGTTGCCTGATTTCGAGAAAGTTTGCCGGTGCATGCAGAAATAACACTGCCTAATAAGGATAACAGGGGTATCCAGAGCAAAGTCATAATGAAGGGCCTTTTTGAATCATAAAGTTTATCAATTCGCTACTTGTTATTATTAAATACCAAAGTGACTTGGGTATACGTTTTATATCTGTTTTTTAACAACATTAATACGTACAGTTATACTGATAAACATGGTTTTTGTCTATAGAAAGCGCTTCTAGCGGGGCAACAATCAAGCAAAAAAGTCTATAAATTAATGAACTGAGATAAAACCGGCTCAGCTTTTAAGCCGTTTTAATAGGATCGTATAATCATTGGTTAAACAACCTAAAAGTACTCTATTTAATGATTAAAAGCGCGGGAATAAATCTGCATGTTGCTCTATATGAGTTTGCCACAAAACCCGATATTGATCTGAAAGTCCAACCTGTTGATATTGCATAATAGACCACTGTGCGCTTGGCTTATAAGCAACACCTCCTTGCTGACAGCTTTTGCTTTTGTGCCATCCTTTTGGCGCATCAGTGTTATGAGCAATAAACAAGTTAGGGGCAACCAACCCCTCAAGCTGACAAAGCCAAGCTTGTTTTTTTGCTGGTAAAGCGTATTCATCTTCAAAACCATTAAAGTGCATTAATTCATGTAAAAAGACCGCATAATTGGCCTGCGAGTTAATATGCATTAAGCCCTGATGTACATTGGCAGTACCTTGCTTTGGCATCATAATCGCAAAATCGAATCCTTTAGGAAGCCGTTGCTTAAGTGATGACTGTTGCCAATCGCACTGCGCAAGCGTTGCTTTAGTGCTGTTACAAGCAATTGCATTACCAACATATATAGGCTTTGAAAAACAAAATGCATTACTACTAGGCTCTGGGTGTTGTGCGTATTTTTTCACAAAGTGGTTGAGCCTATATAAACCATCACGGTGATCGCTCAGCATTAGCACATTAAATGTGCATTGCTTTTGTATCTCAATTTGCTCGCTCGCTACCAAAAACCCTAATTTATTCATAAAGGAGTGGTTTAATGCATCGAAGGGAGCATGCTGTTGTAACTGTAAATGATAAAAGGCATCCCCTTTAGGTAACTTATTGTGAGCTTTTAATAACGCTAAATCTTGCCAGCGCTGTTGAGCAAGCAATGAAGCTGCGAGATGTTTTTGTTGTTTAATTGTTATCTCATCGAGGCTTGCTTGCCAAAAGAGCTTGGCGGTTTCAGTTTGATTATTGGCTATTAATGATAACCCATATCCGTATTGTGCATGGGCTATTTTATTGCGTGCTAAGGTAGCTAATGAGGTCGGGGGGAGTTGTAAAATATGCGATGCAAAGTAACCAGGGAATTGCCAATAACTATCAATCACATTGGCTTTGGCGTGCAATACTTGCCAAAAGCCAATACTATTTTGTTTATTACTGGAGCCACTAATTAAGCTAGCGCACAGTAATAAAATACTTAATTTAAAAAAGTTAGCCCGCGCTTTCACTAGCCATCAACTCAAGCTCTAAACGTGCATATTTATATTCTATAAATTCATGAACGTTCGTTGCTAGCGCCAACTTAAAGTAATCTGTTGCAATTGAAAGCTCACCTGCGGCTTGGTGCTGTTTAGCTAAGTAAAAATAAGCTTCACATAAACGTTGAGCATATTCTTGTTGTGAACTCACCCCATCGGCTATCCCTGAAAAAAATGCTTTTTCACTCATATCACCTACATACAAGGCAATAAGCTGATATGCCCATTCGTTTTCATCAAGGGCCGCCGCATTAGCTTTTAACGAAGCGAGTGCCTGAGTTTTATCTTGTGCGGCCTGCGCTAAATAAAGCCACAGTACACGATAAGGGTCGTTAGGAGAGCGCTCCAAAAACGTTTTAAAGTCATCCTTTGCAAGCGTGGCTCTATCACCATAGTACAAAGCAATACCACGATTTAAATACGCATATTCATGTTCTTCATTTAACTCTATGGCTGAATCAAAGTACTCGTATGCTTTTTCGTATTGCTGCATCAAGGTATGTTGAATCCCCAAAAAGTTATACACTTCAGCCAAATCAGGTTTCAGTTTAACAGCTCGGTTAAAATCAATTCGCGATAAAGTGGTCATGCCTAAGCTATCAAACAGCACACCACGGTCATAATAGAGCTTTGCTTGTTGCTCTGTACTTAAGTCTGCTCTATTTAATAGCTCTGAAAAACGAGCAATGGCAATTTCATTTCTAAAGTCTGATGCAAGTGGCGCAGTAAATGGCACATTAATAATAGCAGCGGGTTTAGTAGTAGCCTGACAAGCGCTTAAAGACAAAATAGCAAAAGATGCCAAGGCTAAATGTTTAAGTCTCATTAAAATCCTTAATACCGAGGTAAGTAGCAAATAGATAAGACATAAGCTGTCTTGTAAGGTTCATTCTTGTTATATGTTACTTAACGTCTTGAACATAATAGGTTGCTAACATTAAAGCATAAAAAAAGGGGCTAAACAGCCCCTTTTTATACTATCCAGTAATTATCTGGATGAAAGATTAGCAATTACGCGTCTTTAGACTCGTCAGCTGCAGGTGCTGCTGATTCCATTGCTTCTTTAATACTTAGACGTACACGGCCTTGACGGTCTACTTCTAGTACTTTAACTTTAACTTCTTGACCTTCGCTAAGGTGATCAGCAACGTTGTTAACACGCTCAGAGCTGATTTGTGAGATATGCACTAGGCCATCTTTACCAGGAAGAATGTTTACAAACGCACCGAAATCAACGATACGTACCACTTTACCTTCGTAGATAGTACCTACTTCAAGCTCAGCAGTTAATTGCTCAATACGGCTAATTGCATTTGCTGCACTTTCACCGTCTGTAGCAGCAATCTTGATTGTGCCATCATCACCGATTTCAATCGTAGTACCTGTTTCTTCAGTAAGCTGACGGATAGTTGCGCCACCTTTACCGATTACATCAGCAATTTTCTTCTGTGGGATTTGCATCGTGTAAATACGCGGTGCAAACATAGATAACTCTTCAGAAGGTGCAGAAATCGCTTCGTCCATCACACCTAGAATGTGTAAACGAGCTGCTTTAGCTTGCTTAAGCGCGATTTGCATGATTTCTTGCGTGATACCTTCAATCTTGATATCCATTTGTAGTGCAGTGATACCGCTAGTTGTACCCGCTACTTTAAAGTCCATGTCACCTAAGTGATCTTCATCACCTAAGATATCTGAAAGTACTACAAAGTTTTCTTCTTCTTTAACTAGGCCCATCGCGATACCGGCAACAGAAGCTTTAATTGGTACACCCGCGTTCATAAGCGCTAGAGACGTACCACAAACCGATGCCATTGAAGATGAACCATTTGATTCAGTGATCTCAGATACAACACGAATTGAGTAAGGGAACTCAGTCAATGTTGGCATTACAGCTTGGATACCACGTTTAGCTAGGTTACCGTGGCCGATTTCACGACGCTTAGGAGAACCTACAAAACCCGTTTCACCTACACAGAATGGAGGGAAGTTGTAGTTAAGCATAAAGTGGTTTTTATGCGTGCCAGTTAAATCGTCGATTAACTGTGAATCACGTTCTGTACCAAGTGTTGCTGTTACTAATGCTTGTGTTTCACCACGAGTGAAGATTGCAGAGCCGTGAGTACGTGGAAGTACGCCCGTCATTACATCTAGTGCACGAATCATATCTGGTTCACGACCATCGATACGTTTTTCGCCAGCAGCGATACGGCCACGAACGATTTTCTTCTCAAGTGAACCAAATACTTTACCTACTTCTTGCTTATCAAGCGTTTCGCCTTCAGCAAGCTCGCTTGTTAGTGCTTCAACAACCGCATCTTTTGCAGCAGTTAATGCTTCTTTACGCGCTACTTTATCAGTAATACGGTAAGCTTCGCCTACTTTATCAGCAGCAAGTGTTGCTACTTTCTCTTCTAATGCAACGTTTTTCTCAGGTGCAGTCCAATCCCAAGTAGGTTTGCCTGCTTCTGCTTTAAATTCGTTAATTGCATTGATGATAGACTGTGATTGCTCATGGCCGTATACAACCGCACCTAGCATTACGTCTTCAGCAAGAACGTCTGCTTCTGATTCAACCATAAGTACAGCGTTATCAGTACCCGCAACAACTAAATCAAGTTGGCTTTCTTCAAGCTCTTTTAGTGTCGGGTTAAGTACGTATTCACCGTTGATGTAACCAACACGTGATGCACCAATTGGACCGCTGAACGGGATACCAGAGATAGCAAGTGCTGCTGATGTACCAATCATCGCAACCATATCAGGTTGGATTTCAGGGTTTACAGAAACAACTGTCGCGATAACTTGTACTTCGTTTACAAAACCATTAGGGAAAAGTGGACGAATTGGACGGTCAATAAGACGTGCAATTAGCGTTTCGCCATCGTTAGGACGACCTTCACGCTTAAGGAAACCACCTGGGATACGACCAGCAGCGTACATACGCTCTTGGTAGTTAACTGTTAGTGGGAAGAAATCTTGACCTGGTTGAGCTTCACGCTTACCAACAACCGTTACTAGTACTGACGTGTCGCCAATGCTTGCTAGTACTGCGCCGTCTGCTTGACGAGCGATAGCACCTGTTTCTAGCGTCACTGTGTGTTGACCTAGTTGAAATTCTTTTATAATTGCTTGCACTTAAAATATTCCTTAAATGTATTTTTAGTATTAATTAAGTTTTCATCAAAGTACCAATTACAGTACATAATTGTATTCAGTTGGAAATCAATTAAGTACTACAATTGGCAATGATGTAAATAACCGTAAATAAACCTCTTTATCTACGCGCCATAGTATATAACAAAGTCAGGTGAAATTGCGAGCTTAGCACCGAGATAAAATAGTGCTTACAGCAATGCCAAAAACATTCGCTTTGTGAATGATAACAGTATGGCTTTTATTCGATATTTCAAGGGGTTTACTGAGAAGCACTGGGGAAGACGAGAAAATGTGAGCACAAAAAAAGGAGCTAAAAAGCTCCCTTTTTGATAATCAAGTTCTTAGCGACGTAGGCCAAGCTCTTTGATTAACGCAGTGTAACGCGAGATATCTTTACCTTTAAGGTAATCAAGCAGTTTACGGCGAGTGCTTACTTTACGAAGCAGACCACGACGTGAGTGGAAGTCATGCTTGTGATCAGCAAAGTGACCTTGAAGCTTGTTGATATCAAAAGTAAGTAATGCTACTTGTACTTCAGGTGAACCAGTGTCGCCTTCAGCGCGTGCGAATTTAGCAATGATATCGATTTTTTCTTGATTGCTTAGTGACATAATAACTCCAAAAGTTAAATTTAACAGGTGCTTTAGCCGATCACTAATTCAGCCAAAACGATTAAGCGGGCGTATTCTACCAATTATCAGCATAACTACAAGTTAAACTTTACTCTGGTTGCTGATTAGACAAGCCACGTTTTGATTTTAGATGGCCATCAGGATTACGTTCACCAGTACCAATAAAAATTCCGTCAGCCAGAACTTTTATTGCACCTTCAGGTAATTCTTTACCTAGCACCACAGCTTGACCATGGCTAAATGCTATTCCCTGCTCTTTAGTAATTTCCACAACAGGTAAATCAACTAACGCGGTATCCATTGGCAATAATAGTTCGTCAAGGTAAGTAGAAGGCGCAACGTCTTGTTCTTTCGCTTGATTTAATAACGTTTCTAACTGCTCAAGTGTGACCATTTTATCTGCTGGGTAATGCCCTACAGCACTACGATGCAGCATAATCACATGCGCGCCGCAGCCCAGGTTTTCACCTAAGTCATCAACAATAGTACGAATATACGTGCCTTTAGATACATGGGCAGTCATTTGTATTTCGTTGGCTTGCTCATCAAACTCATCAAGCGTTAAGCTAAATACGTTAATTTTTCGACATTTGCGAGGAACTTCTATGCCTTCACGCGCATATTTATATAAAGGCTTGCCTTCATATTTAAGCGCTGAATACATTGATGGATATTGGTCTGACTCACCTAAAAATTTAGCAATTTCCTGTGTAAGCAGTTCGGCAGTAACATTAACATCACGCGTTTCGACCACTTCGCCATCAGAGTCTGACGTGGTAGTACGTTCACCCAGTTTTGCTCGAACAACATAGGTTTTATCTGTATCGAGTAAAAACTGGGTAAACTTTGTGGCTTCACCAAAACAAATAGGCAGCATACCGGTCGCAAGCGGATCAAGCGCACCTGTGTGCCCCGCTTTTTGCGCAAAATAAATACCTTTCGCTTGCTGCAGTGCTTTGTTTGATGAAATACCTTCTGGTTTGTTTAACAACAAAATACCATCAACTGGACGGCCTTTACTGCGTCTTGCCATTAGTCTTTAGTGCCTTCTTCGCTATCTGTTTCATCATCAACATGCTTAGCGTTATCTTCACGAATGATAGAGTCCACTAAGTTAGAGATGCGCATCCCTTCCATTAATGAATTATCAACCACAAACTTAAGCTCAGGCATGATTCGCGCACGAATACGTTTACCTAGCAACGAACGGATATAACCGGTTGCTTCGTTAAGTACTTTGGCACTTTGCTTGGCTGCATTTTCATCTTCGGTGTTAAACACGGTAATGAAAACTTTGGCATAAGATAAATCGCGCGATACTTCTACCGCTGACACTGTCACCATGCCCAAGCGTGGATCTTTAATTTCGCGTTGTAAAATCACCGCAATTTCTTTTTGAATTTGCTGAGCAACACGATCAGTGCGAGAAAATTCTCTCATTTCACTTTCCTAAAATTATAACTTATTGAAAAATAATAATAAGCTAACTAAATAATGGATACACAAATGGGGGCTGAGCCCCCATTTAAAATCTTAGCATAGGTTATGTTGGGCTATCGAGGTACAACCTTGAATGTCCAACACCACCTAATAACAATTAAAGACTACGTTGTACTTCAACTGTTTCAAATACTTCGATTTGGTCACCAACGCGAACGTCATTGTAGTTCTTAACACCGATACCACATTCCATGCCGTTACGAACATCAGCAACGTCATCTTTAAAGCGACGTAGTGACTCAAGCTCACCTTCGTAGATAACCACATTGTCGCGTAGTACACGAATTGGTGCGCTGCGTTTAATTGTACCTTCGGTAACCATACAACCAGCAATTGCGCCAATTTTTGGAGACTTAAATACGTCACGAACTTCAGCAAGACCAATGATCTCTTGTTTAAACTCAGGAGCAAGCATACCTGACATAGCTTGCTTAACTTCCTCGATTAAGCTGTAGATTACGCTGTAGTAACGAAGGTCTAAGTTTTCAGCATCAATTACTTTACGCGCAGATGCATCAGCACGTACGTTAAAGCCAACTACGATTGCATTTGATGCCGCAGCAAGTGTTGCGTCTGTTTCGGTGATACCACCTACACCTGAACCAACAATCTTCACTTTTACTTCATCAGTAGAAAGTTTAGTTAGTGAGTCTGAAATAGCTTCAATTGAACCTTGAACATCGGCTTTAAGTACGATGTTAACTTCAGACACATCACCTTCAGCCATGTTAGAGAACATGTTTTCAAGTTTCGCTTTTTGCTGACGAGCAAGTTTAACATCGCGGAACTTACCTTGACGGTAAAGTGCAACTTCACGTGCTTTACGCTCATCTTTAACTACTGTGGCTTCATCACCTGCAGCTGGAATACCAGAAAGACCTAAAATCTCAACTGGAATAGAAGGACCGGCAGACTTAATGTCTTTACCGTTTTCATCGCGCATTGCACGAACACGGCCATATTCAAGACCACATAATACAATGTCACCTTGATTAAGCGTACCTGACTGAACAAGAATAGACGCAACAGGACCACGGCCTTTATCAAGACGTGATTCAATAACAACACCTGCTGCCATACCTTCAGAAGGCGCACTTAGTTCTAATAGCTCTGATTGCATTAGTACAGCTTCTAGTAGGTCATCAATACCTAAACCAGTTTTAGCCGAGATATGAACATACTGTGTATCGCCGCCCCACTCTTCTGGGATAACGTCTAGCTGAGCTAGTTCGTTTTTAACGCGATCTGGATCTGCGCCTTCTTTATCCATTTTGTTTACAGCAATAATTAAAGGAACGCCAGCTGCGCGAGCATGCTGTACCGCTTCTTTAGTTTGTGGCATTACGCCATCATCAGCTGCAACCACTAGGATTACGATATCAGTCGCTTTTGCACCACGAGCACGCATTGATGTAAATGCGGCGTGACCCGGAGTATCTAAGAAAGTGATCATATTGCCGTTAGTTTCAACGTGGTATGCACCAATGTGCTGTGTAATACCACCGGCTTCGCCTGATGCAACTTTAGCTGAACGAATGTAATCAAGCGTCGATGTTTTACCGTGGTCAACGTGACCCATAACAGTTACTACTGGCGCACGTGGCTCTGACTTACCATCTTCATGGCGGTCATTAAGTACTGTTTGCTCTAATTCGTTTTCTTTTACGATGATAACTTTATGGCCCATTTCTTCTGCTACAAGTTGCGCAGTTTCTTGGTCAATAACTTGGTTAATAGTAACCATGTCACCCATTTTCATCATAGTTTTTACAACTTCAGCGCCTTTAACCGCCATGCGTGATGCAAGCTCAGCAACTGTAATTGTTTCACTAATACGCACTTCATTTTTAACATCAGCCGTTGGTTTTTGGAAGCCGTGCTGTAATGACGCTGGCGCTTTTAGCTTACCTTTTTTACCTTTAGACGCTGCAAATTTATCCTTTGCTGGCGCTTTTTTCTTTTTCTTCGCACGGCGAGAGCCTTGCTCTTCGCGAGCATCAGCTACATCTTCTGCTTCACGTGCGTACGTTGAAGTCGTAAGGTGGTGATCCGCGGTTTCTTCGCGTTTCTTACGTTCTTCTTCTTCTTTCTTCCAGCGTGCTGAGTTCTCTTCAGCTAGCTTTCTTGCCTCTTCTGCTTGACGTTTCGCTTCTTCTTCAGCTTTCTTCAATGCGGCCTCTTCTGCTTCTTTTTGCAGACGCTCAGCTTCGATGCGATCTTTCTCAGACTTAGCACTTTGCTCAGGGGTCATCTGCTGTTGTTTCGCTTTACGCTCAGCATCTGCTTTGCGTTTAGCTTCTTCTTTGGCTTTACGATCAGCGTCTTCTTTTGCTTTACGTTCTGCCTCTTGTTTTGCCTTTAATTCAGCAGCAGCTTGTTCAGCTTTTTGCTGCTCTTCAAGACGTGCTTTTTCTTCAGCGGCTAGACGTTGCTGTTCTTGCTCTTGCTCAACAGCACTTTTTTTCACATAAGTGCGTGTTTTACGAACTTCAACTTGCACAGCTTTTGCTTTACCCGTAGAGCCCGTCACACTTAATGTGCTTTTGCTCTTACGTTGCAATGTCATGCGAGCAGGGCCTTCAGAGCCCGTGCCACCATGTTGCTTGCTTAGGTGATCAAGTAACGTCGCTTTTTCAGCTTCAGTTACATTGTCGCCTGCTTGTTTAGTAATACCGGCTTGTGAAAACTGCTGTAGTAATTTATCAACAGTTGTACCTATATCACCGGCTAGTTTTTCAACATTTACTTCTGCCATAGTCTCTAATACCTCCGTTAATAAATTACTCGTCTGCAAACCAACAAATATTACGTGCAGCCATAATTAGCTCGCCCGCTTTCTCTGAAGATAGCTCTGTAATATCTACAAGCTCATCAATGCCTTGCTCAGCTAAGTCTTCAAGTGTTACTACACCCTTACTTGCCATAACAAATGCTAAATGACGCTCTAAGCCTTCAAGCGCAAGTAAGTCTTCAGCAGGCTCAGCGCCTTCTAAGCTTTCTTCCGTTTTAAGCGCTTTCGTTGTTAATGCATCTTTTGCACGTGAACGTAATACGTCCACTGTTTCTTCATCTAAGCCGTCGATTTCTAAAAACTCTGAAGCCGGAACATAAGCAACTTCTTCAAGTGTTGAGAAACCTTCGTTGATAAGTAATGATGCAAATTCGTCATCAATATCTAAGTTTTCAGTAAATAAGTTAATTAACTTATCTGACTCAGCTTCGTTCTTAGCGCGCATTTCATCAACGGTCATTACGTTTAATTCCCAGCCAGTTAATTGGCTTGCTAAACGTACGTTTTGACCATTACGACCAATAGCTTGTGCTAAGTTATCAGCTTCAACAGCAATATCCATTGAGTGTGTATCTTCATCCATTACGATTGAAGCCACTTCTGCTGGTGCCATTGCGTTAATAACAAACTGTGCAGGGTTGTCATCGTAAAGTACGATATCAACACGCTCACCGCCAAGTTCTGACGATACCGCTTGAACACGTGCGCCACGCATACCAACACACGCACCAACAGGGTCAATACGCTTGTCGTTAGATTTAACCGCGATTTTAGCGCGTGAACCTGGATCACGTGCTGCAGCGCGTAATTCAATCATTTCTTCGCCAATTTCTGGCACCTCAATGCGGAATAATTCCATCAGCATTTCTGGTTTAGAACGGGTTACAAATAATTGTGCACCGCGTGCTTCAGGCTTCACTTCATATAAAAGACCGCGGATACGATCACCCGGGCGGAAGTTTTCACGTGGCAGCATGTCGTCACGATAAATAACCGCTTCTGCGTTGTTACCTAAATCAAGTACGATTGCATCACGGGTTGCTTTTTTAACAACACCCGTTACCAGCTCGCCTTCTTGATCTTTATACGCTTCAACGACTAAGGCGCGCTCTGCTTCACGTACTTTTTGTACGATCACTTGCTTAGCCATCTGTGTTGTTATGCGGTCAAATTTAATTGATTCAATCTGCTCTTCTACGTAGTCGCCCATTTTCAAGTCAGGTTCTTCAACTTGAGCAGCTTCTAACGTGATTTCGCTGTATGGATTCTCTAAAGAACCATCTTCTAAAACTTCAGCTATTTGCCAGCGACGGAATGTATCGTAATCGCCGGTTTTACGGTCAATTGCAACACGTACATCAATCTCACCATCATGCTTTTTCTTTGTCGCTGTCGCTAATGCGAACTCTAGAGCTTCAAAAATCTTTTCTTTTGGAACCGCTTTCTCATTGGAAACGGCTTCAGCAACCAATAATATCTCTTTTGCCATGGGTAATGCCTCGCTTGCCCTATTCCTTCGCACTCGAATTAAAACTTTGCGATTATGTTCGCACGTTCAATGTTACTAAGCATGATTAAATGCTCTGCACCATCGCTAGATAGTGTGATCATATCGCTGCTAACTGCTATTAAATCGCCTTTAAAATTACGGCGACCGTCTTGTGGAAGCTTAGTACGCACGCGTACTTCCTCTCCTTGCGCCTGCTCGTAGTGATCTTGTTTGAATAATGGACGATCAACACCAGGAGACGACACTTCCAAATCATATTCGTTTGTAATCGGGTCTTCGACGTCTAAAATCGCACTAATTTGACGACTTGCATCTGCGCAGTTGTCAACTGAAATTCCATCCTCATGAGCAATGTATACTCTTAAGGTAGAATGGCGACCCGCTTGTACAAACTCAAGACCATGTAATTCAAAGCCTAGCATTTCTACTGCAGGCGTTAACATGGTTACTAAATCTTGTTCAAGTTTTGTCACGAAAATCCTCCATACAAACAAAAAAAGGGCTTATAGCCCTAAAATACTGAGTTTAAATTTTGATTTAATCGATAAACATTAAATCAAACGGTGCAGATACAACAACGCCCCGAACCAAGCGGGGCGTCACACCAAAAAACGCAAAACTGTGTGGCCTAGGGCCAAGCTTGGTTGCGAGTCAGTACCCTGACCAAATTAAACTTCATTAGCTTAAACGCAAAACGCGCATTACTTAGAATGCGCGATATAAAGTAGTAAGCATAAACCTACTATTAAGATTGGTTGCGGGAGCCGGATT
>NZ_PNCN01000131.1:0-391 GCF_005886135.1 Pseudoalteromonas sp. S4741
GGCTCGAACTCGTGACCTCGACCTTGGCAAGGTCGCGCTCTACCAACTGAGCTAGTACCGCATTATATGAAGGTTCTAGGTTCTAGGTTCTAGGTTCTAGGTTCTAGGTTCTAGGTTCTATCAATATTAAACCTTGTTCCTTTAACCTTTCATCTTGAATCTTTATTTCTACTACAATTTCTTTTGGTGAGAAATTGGAGCGGCACACGAGGCTCGAACTCGTGACCTCGACCTTGGCAAGGTCGCGCTCTACCAACTGAGCTAGTGCCGCATTCAAAATAGTCAGTAATTTGTCCGTTGGTGCGCGACAAGTCGCGTCCTACATTCTGGCAACTGAGCTAGTGCCGCATTCAAAATAGTAAGTAATTTGTCCGTTGGTGCGCGACACGTG
>NZ_PNCN01000132.1:0-50495 GCF_005886135.1 Pseudoalteromonas sp. S4741
ATCATTCAATGCTCGCTTTAGCATTTACTATGATGTGGCTACCAATGTGGGCTGATTGATATATGTACTACAAAGATCAACAGCCCCTAGTTCGCTCATGTAACGCATGGGCGATTTTTTCATTACCTTTTTGAACATAGTAATAAACGCACTCACCGATTCATAACCTAATAACTCTGATACCTGTTGTACACTTTGCTGATTAGATAACGCCTGCAGTGCAATTATAATATGCAATTGAGTACGCCATTTACCAAAGGTCATGCCTGTTTCTTTTTTTATCAATCGCGCTAAAGTACGCTCAGTTAAAGCAAATTGCTGCGCCCATTGTGGTAATGTTTTGCGGCTATGAGGCTGACTAATAAGCTGATCACTCATGTTTTTAATCACACTATTTTTTGATAGTACAAAATCTAAAGGTTGAATTGGCATATCCACTAATTGATCAAATAATACTTGTGCAAGCCGCGCGGTTTTACCTATTAAGCTATAGTTTTGCTGGTTACCTGCCAAACTAAGCATTAATTCTTTTACAAGAGGACTGATAGTTAATGTACAGGCTGTAGCTGGCATTCCTTGTAAGTTTACATCAATAAATAAATGGCATAAATGCGCATTATCAGATGCCCTATTACTGTGCTCTACATTTGCTGGGATCCAAATAGCACTGTGGGTAGGTACCATCCACATTTTTGTTGCTACTTCACAAGTAACATAGCCGTATAGAGCTAAAATTAACTGCCCTTTTGGGTGTGTATGCAGTGGAATTTCACGGCTAAGCTGGGCATATTCTATTTTTGCAATAACCGGCTGCGGCATGATTTCAAAGTTTATTATTTCATTCCAATCTTGGGAAAGCTGCATTTTGTCCGTTTTTAGTTATTTAATGTCTCTTTTACTAAATTATAGTGATGATTAAGCCTTTATACTAGGCTCAATTGCCTCTTGCTAAATAACTAACCTGCTAGGACATTTACCTTGTTAATCCAACAACCTCAATCTCGTTTATCTTTCGCATTATTAATACTGGGTATTTTACTTATTGCTAGTAACTTACGTGCGCCGGTGACTGGTTTAGCGCCTGTATTGGACCAAATAATTCTTAGTTTTAATTTAAGCGCATCACAAGCCGGTATGCTTACCACCTTACCTTTAATTGCATTTGCTGTAGCAAGCCCATTAGCAACTAGTATAGCTAAAAGACAAGGTTTAGAAGTATCGCTATTCATTGCTCTTATTTTGATTGGCCTAGGCTTAGCATCACGCATGATAGATTCTGTGCCGATACTCTATTTAGGCACCGTTGTCATCGGGGTAGGCATTGCAATAGGTAATGTACTGTTACCGAGTTTAATTAAGCGCGACTTTGCGCATAAAGTAGCAGTAATGACCTCGGCGTATGTACTTGCTATGGGTATTTTTGGTGGTAGTTACTCAGCGTTAATTATTCCACTTGCAGAATATAAACAAATGGGTTGGCAAATCGCTTTGGCCAGTTATGCGTTAATTACTTTACTAAGTTTATTTATTTGGTTACCGCAATTAAAGCTACGCACCAAACCAACTAAAGATCTAGTTGAAAATACCGATGAGGTTAAAGTGTGGCACCAAGCGCTTGCGTGGCAAATCACCTTGCTACTTGGCTGTAATTCGTTATTTACTTATATAATTATTGGCTGGTTACCAAGTATATTAATTGACAGTGGCTTCAATGCACAGCAAGCGGGTGCATTACAAGGCTCATTTCAGGTGGCTTCGGCATTGCCTGGTATTATTTTAATTCCTTTATTAGCAAAACTGAAAGATCAGCGTGTACTCACCTTTGCCTTAGGAGTATTGGCAAGCCTATCTTCAATAGGACTACTGTATATGCCAGTACATGCGCTTGTGTGGTCAATTACTATGGGGTTTTGCTCGGGTGCATGCTTTATATTGGGCTTGTCGTTTATAAGTTTACGTACTCACGACTCACATCAAGCTGCTGCCCTTTCAGGTATGGCGCAGTGTATTGGTTATTTACTTGCCGCTACGGGGCCTATTATTGCAGGTGCACTACATAGTTATTTTGGTAACTGGACATCTACTTTGTGGTTTTGCGCGAGTGCGAGTGCGCTAAGCGCTATGTTTGGCTATTTAGGCGGACGGAATATTACTATGCGCAACAAGGCCTAAGTGTAAATTAAAGGTGGGCCGTGCAATCATAAGCCCACTGTTTATACTTTAAACTAGTTTAATAAGCCTGAATTGCTTTTTGCCACGCTGCATTATCCAAAAGCGTTCAAACAACGAAATATCAAGCTGCGCATGCTCGTCAGTAACGACCATACTGTTAATTTTAATCGCATTAGCTGTTATTAATTCACGCGCCTGTCGCTTTGAGCTGGCCAGTTTACTTTTAACTAATAACTCAGCAATACTTATTTGCGTGTCGCTAATAGTGTTCACGGTTAGCCCATCTTGCTCTAACTGTTCAAGCTCTGCCAAGGTGAGTGTTTGCACCTGACCATTAAATAACAACTCAGTGATACGCTGCGCACTTGCCAAGCCTTCTTCAGCATGAACAAAACGTGTTAATTGCTCAGCTAAAATGCGCTGTGCTTGAGGCTTTTGGCCGCTTATCTTATCGTTTGCTTCTATGGCCTCAATTTCTTTAACTGATAAAAAAGTATAAAAACGCAAAAAGTTATACACATCAGCATCTTCACAATTTAACCAAAACTGATAAAAGCGATACGGTGAGGTTTTTTTAGGCTCGAGCCAAATAGCACCGCCCTCAGTTTTTCCAAATTTTGTGCCATCTGACTTAGTAATAAGTGGCAGTGTTAAACCAAACACTGTTTGCTGGTTTAAACGGCGGGTTAAATCAATTCCACTGATAATATTACCCCACTGATCGTTACCACCTATCTGCAAAGTACAATTTAACTCACTATTGAGCTTAGCAAAGTCATACGACTGCAATAAGGAGTAACTAAATTCAGTAAACGACAACCCTTGGTCTGGACGTTGCAAACGTTGTTTTACTGACTCGCGGTTGAACATGGTGTTAATTGAAAAGTGTTTACCTACATCACGAAAAAAGTCTAATACATCAATACAGCTAAACCAGTCAGCGTTATTTTTTATTTGCAGTGGCTGGTTTAAATGCGGACCAAGTACACTTTCAACTTGGTTTGCAAGCGCTGTCACCCATTGTGACACCGTTTGTTTGGTATTTAGGCTACGCTCAGTGGCTTTAAAACTCGGGTCACCAATCAACCCTGTAGCACCCCCAATTAATGCCACACCTTGATGCCCTGCATCCATAAAACGCTTTAGCATTATTAATGGTACTAAGTGCCCTATGTGTAAGCTACCTGCGGTAGGATCGAAGCCACAGTAAACCACCTGTGGAGTTTTAAGCTTATGGGTTAATTGCTCAATATTACTCACTTGAGAGACTAAACCACGCTGCGTAATGTCATTAAGTAAATGTGCTGTCATCGTATTTCTCAAAATTATCTATAAGAAAAATACTAATTAAACTCAGCGATGGGCACTATATCCCTAAAGGGACATAATCGCGTTTTATTTTGTATGCATTAAATGATTTAAAAACAATCGAAAAAATTCACTCAGTGAAGCAACGTTTAACTGCGAATATATACGTTTGCGATGGTTTTTAACTGTACCTAGGGCAATCCCAAGCTGAGCAGCAATATCTGCGGAGTCGCAACCTTGCACAATTAAACAAGCCACTTGATGCTCTCGTTGAGTAAGTTGTAGGTTAGCGAATGATGTGAGGGCATTTTCTATAAGCTGCCCAGTAACTGAATTATTAAATTGATTTAATAGTAATTTTTGGCTACCCCAATGTTGGCTACACAGTGCTTTTATTAAATTAAAATGTGCTATTAATTGCTGCTTTTGCAACGCAATAAAGCGTTGGTTATTGGATAATAAACCAAGGTAAATAACAATCGAGCGACCGTTACCTATATTAGTACAAATACTTAGCTCATCAGTCCAGCCAGTGTGAGTATAAAACTGCTGTTGATATGCCTTAAAGGTCAGTTCATCTTGATAACGAGCTATATCAGCGAGCCGAAATACTCCTTCCTCAGCTTTACTAATCAGTTCAGTATAAAAAGGGTCGTTTACAAACGAGTTAGTAAGGTAGCGCTGAAATAAAAGTTCACGCTGTTTCTCGATAGAATCGAATAAATAAATGGGATGCTTATTTACTCTGCAAGCCAATACAACCGCACAATCAAACTCAACAATAAGGGCAATGTAATTAACCAGCTTTTGCGCAAAACTGGTCCCCTTTATAGCTTGTACACATTGCGCTAACGCATCTTGCTGAGTTAATTGCTGCTGCGAGTCCGACTGCATTATGATGCCATTTTACACTGAGTATTACTGATACAAGTTTGCTTGCCTAATACTGGCAAAATCATTAAAACGCACGCCGTGTTGGCGCATCACTTCAAGGATTTTTTTACTGATCATTTGTCGTAAATAAAACGGCTGATTCGGCACAAAATGATGAATAGTATGAGTATGCCCAAAGTTAAAGCAAAATAAATTAAATGGCATAAACAAACGGCTGGTGATGACGTGAGTTTGTTCAAGCATATTATTAACACCGCCGTAATAATGCATACTTGAAGTAACAAAATTAAGTGAGCTCGAACGCACAATATTAGGCACAATCAGCACCACCATTAGAAATTCAAACACATTCATTACATCAAGCAGCAATACAGGTGAATTAGCAGCCAGTGGAGTGAACAAATTAACTAAGTGAAACACAATTACGCTATATAAAATGGCGAAATACGCAGTGGTAATTGGAAAACCTGCATTAAACACTTTAAAGAAGCTAAACCCATTAATTTCTTTACTAAAACGTTTTGCATTAATTAATAAACCGAGTAATCCATCAACAATTACCAAAGCACGTAAAAACGGATTTTTAATACCATTACCTACCAAACGTTCTTCTAAGTCTTGCTCAGTACCCGACGTTTTATGATGATGTAAATGCATCTTGCGACGGTACCATGGGCTTATGGTATTAGGACGCATCAGCCACACGGTTAACATCATAAAATTATGCAAAAATGGTTGGTTGCTAAAATACTGTTTGTGGATTAAGTCATGCTCAAGCTCATGGGAAATTGAGGTAGCAATCGCCGCTAAAATAATGCATAGCCAAGCGGGAATAATAGCAAAATAATACAGCGTGCCAATTCCGATTAATGCACTCAAAGAAAGTAATAAAATAGTCATTCCTAAGGTATTTTGATGCATTAATAGCGGGTGTTTTTTACGTAGTAATGCTTCTTCAGCCTTAATCGCTTTTACAATGGCTTGAATATTCTGTTTTGCGGTTAGTTGAGTCATGGTGTTTTATTCGCAACAAGAGGTTGAGGTATATAATACCCGAGTCAAAACACATTGCATAACTTGTCACACCCGTATCAATGAAAAATACGATTAAAGTAGGCACGTGTTTACTATATAACCATAGTTCTGGATAAGAAACCTATCTCAAGCAGAGCTTAAGGTTAGGTAAACCAAAACGTTTACTGGGCAAGTTTAGATCAAAACCTACTGCTTATAAAAGTAGCAATGTTGGACACATTTTTTGTAATTAAAATCCGTAAACTCAAATCTTAGGCATAAAAAAACCCCTGCTAAATCTAGCAGGGGTTATAAAAAGTGGTACCAGCGGCCGGACTTGAACCGGCACGCCTTGCGGCAGGGGATTTTGAATCCCCCATGTATACCAATTTCATCACGCTGGCATCATTTTTCTTTAACCTTCTAAACACGAGAAGATAAAGAAAAACCACTTAAGAGTGAAAGATTATGTACCCTCTTCCATCTCATTGCCTAGCATTATACAAACAATGAGCAAAGCGGCAAGCGTTTTATGTATTAAGCGTGATCGACCGCTTAACATTTAGGCAACCATTAACATTTGAGCCAATATCGAGTTAAGCACGTAGCGTAATAGGTAGTATTTAATGGCTTATTTGCTAAACTATCGCGCACATTAACAGTGAGAGTATATTTATGTCGGCTGAGTTTCCACGAGCAGGGTTTTGGCGTCGTTTTGCGTCATTGGTGTACGACACATTAGCTATTATCGCTTTTGCGATGCTAGCGGTGGTATTGTATTTATTTGCTATCCAAGGACTTATTTCCCTTGATGTTATTGCCCTCAATGGCGCTGAAGATGTATCTGCACGAATTCAGGATTCACTATTACTTTCTGGTATTCGCAGCTCGCTGCTGGTGCTTGTTGGCTTGGTCTTTTTTGGCTATTTTTGGACAAAAAGCGGGCAAACAATTGGTATGCGCGCATGGCGCTTAAAAGTGCAAACCAGCCAAGGAAGTTTAATTAGCTGGCCACAAGCTATTATCCGCAGTATCAGCGCATTACTTGGTTTAGGGAATTTAATGGTATTAGTCGACTTTAAAAATAAAAAAGCACTGCAAGATTACTTATCAAAAACCGAAGTAGTTACGCTCACCAAAGAAGAAAATAAACGCGTGTATCGCGAACTATGATATCAATCCGCAATAATACTTAATTAAGCTAATTGGTATAACCTCAAGCTAAAGCATAAAAAACGCGGCACTTTTAAAAAAGGCCGCGTTTTTTAATAAAGCTACAAATTAAATTAAACCCGCTTATTCATCAAATAAGCTGCAAACCCAGTAAATAAAATGCTCGGCAGAACGGCGCCTACAATGGCTGGAATTTGATATACCATTACCACTGGGCCAAATATCTCATTGGTTAAGTGGAACACTATCCCCGTTACCACTCCCATAATAATTCGTGCCCCCATAGTTACAGTTCGCAGCGGACCAAATATAAACGATAAGGCAACCAACAACATCACAGCAATAGACACGGGCTGCATTAACTTACGCCATAACGCTAAATCATAGGTACTGGTGTCTTGTTCATTTTGCTGTAAATAAGCTAAATATGACCACAATCCGGAAAACGACAAAGACTCTGGTTTTACTGAAACCACGCCAAGTTTTTCCCCAGTAAGCTGCGACGGATAAAACTCTTCAGTAACTTGCTCCGTGGTAATAAGCTCTTCACTGATCAATACTTTATTCACATCGCGCAGTAACCAGCCATTATCACGCCCTACCGCTTCTTTTGCTTTAGTAATTTGTGTAAGTAGTAACGACTTATCAAAGTGGTACATATTTACGCCGCGGAGCATGCCGTTTTGGTCAACGTCTTCAATATTAATAAAGTTACTGCCATCTTTAGCCCACACGCCTTTTTGCGCATTAAATACATCCCCACCATGAATAGCTTGGTTACGCATTTCCTTAGCGTGCAATTGAGCTGCGGGCGCCCCCCACTCACCTAATGCCATCACGCACAGCGCCATAAAAATTGCGGTTTTCATTACCGAGCCAATGATTTGTAAACGCGACATACCCGCTGCTTGCATCACTACCAGCTCACTATTAGAGGCCAAAGCACCTAGCCCTGTTAAGCCACCGATAAGTGCTGCCATTGGAAAAAACACCACTAAATCGCCAGGCATACTATAAATGGTATATAGCAAGGCGGTCATAATATCGTAACTACCACGGCCAACCGATTTAAGCTGCTCTATAAATTTTATTAAAGTACTGATCCCCACCAATACCATTAGTGCAAATCCAGTGGTTTGCATAATGCTACGGCCTAAATACCAATCAAGCGTTTTCATCATATGTGTTGCTCCCGTTTAGTCACGACAGCTTTTAGCCAAACACCTAATGGGCGGCCTTTAATAATTAATAAACTACCTATAAATAATGCACTTAGGTGAATCCACCATAGGCCAATAGAGGGCGGAATTTTCCCATCTTCTACCGCAAATTTAGCCGCATTGAGTAAAATGAAATACCCTAAATATAAGCTCAAAGCAGGCACTAATTTAGCAAATTTACCTTGGCGTGGATTAACAACGCTAAGGGGTACTGCTAATAAAGTTAATAATGGAATAGATAACGGAATAGCTAAACGCCATTGCCACTGTGCAATTGCTTCGGGAGTATTAATTGACATAAGTTCACGAGTTGGCACAGCTTCTAACTTACGCCGCTGATGTTCTATTTCTTGTTCGCGAATCTGTACGCTGTAGCCATCAAACTCAGTTAAGTTAAGTGAAGGCGCTTCACCATCAGTTTCGTAGCGTTTACCGTCAGTAAGTACTAACTGCTGCTCACCATTTTGTGCTTCAATTACAACGCCTTGCTCAGCGTATACTAAACGCGCTAAATCGCCTTTTTCACTATCTGGCAACTGTGCAACAAATACTTTATTAAGTTCTTTGCCGCCATTTTCAATATTATGAATAAATACCACGGCTTTTTCATTACCGGTTTGTTGAAAACGCCCAGCTCTAAGCGCCGATAATCCAGCATCCGCCTTTGCTTGCTCTTTTAATTGATATTCTTGCTCGCTAGCCCAAGGTGCAACATACAAGGTAAGTACCGCGGCGAGTAACGCTAAGATGACACTAGAAATAAGCGTAATGCGCACTACATACCACTCACTCACGCCACAGGCTTTAAGTACTGTCATTTCACTGTCGGCGTAAATCCGGCTGTAAGCTAAAATAATTCCTAAAAATAAGCTCAGAGGCAAAATTAACGATGCCAACTGTGGCAATTTAAGCGCAATCATGGCAAACACAAGCTTTGCTGGGATGCTCCCCTCTGAGGCATCACCAAGAATAACAACAAACTTTTGCGACAAAAATATGGTCATTAAAGTTAAAAATACGGCGACCTGCGATTTTAAAACCTCAGTGGTCAAATAACGGAAAATTAGCAACATTCGCCCCTGTTAAACATGGAATTTCAATATAATAATAAAAACGATGAGTGAACTAGTTAATTCACTCATTTTAAATGAGTATTAAGCACATATTATAAGCCATCAATATTAATTATCCTACCTAACATCACGATATAATGTTGCATTAGTAACCCTTAAGCATATAAAGTTCAAATACACAGTAAGAGTCGAGTAAAATCTACTAATATTAGCGCTAGACCTAAAAATTTAGGTAAAAAGACTAGAAAACACATTTTTAGTCCCAATTTAGCTTCTATAGATGACTCAAAATCAGGAGTGACAATGGAATTCAACGTAAAAAGTGGTAGCCCAGAAAAACAACGCAGTGCGTGTATTGTTGTGGGTGTATATGAACCACGCAGGTTATCCCCCATTGGTGAACAACTTGATAAAATCAGCGATGGTTATATCTCAAATTTATTACGTCGTGGCGACTTAGAAGGTAAGCCAGGGCAAGTATTACTATTACACCATGTACCTAATATTTTAAGCGAACGTATTCTACTCGTTGGCTGCGGTAAAGAACGCGAACTAGACGATAAACAATATAAACAAATTATTTCAAAAACTATCAACACCTTAAATGAAACAGGCTCGATGGAAGCAGTGTGCTTTTTAACTGAGCAACACGTTAAAGGCCGTGATACCTATTGGAAAGTGCGTCAAGCGGTAGAAACAACCCAAGACTGTTTATACACCTTCAATCAGCTAAAAAGTAAGAAAGTAGACCCTCGTCGTCCACTGCGTAAAATGGTATTTAACGTTCCTACGCGCCGCGAACTGACTATAGGTGAAAGTGCCATTGAGCATGGCCTAGCGATTGCTGCTGGCAGCAAATTGTGCAAAGACGTTGCCAATATGCCGCCTAATATTTGTAATCCAGCGTACCTTGGCGAGCAAGCCAAAGAACTGGAAGCTAATTTTGACAACATCACTGTTGAGCTAATTGGCGAAGATAAAATGGCCGAACTAGGAATGAACTCATACCTAGCAGTTGGTCGTGGTAGTGATAACGAATCAGTTATGTCAGTAATTAACTACAAAGGCGCAGGCGATGACCAAGCGCCTATCGTATTAGTTGGTAAAGGCTTAACCTTTGACTCAGGCGGTATTTCATTAAAACCAGGCGAAAGCATGGATGAAATGAAATACGACATGGGAGGCGCAGCTGGTGTTATTGGCGCTATGCGCTCGCTTGCACAAATGCAGCTACCGATAAACGTAATTGGTGTTTTAGCCGGCTGTGAAAACATGCCAAGCTCAAACGCCTATCGCCCAGGTGATATTTTAACAACTATGTCTGGACAAACGGTTGAAGTACTTAATACTGATGCCGAAGGCCGTTTAGTGTTATGTGACGCGCTAACCTATGTTGAGCGTTTTGAACCAGAAACCGTGATTGATGTGGCTACATTAACCGGTGCGTGTATTGTTGCTTTAGGTGCCCACGCTACGGGTTTATTAGCAAACCATAATCCACTGGCGCATGATTTATTAAAAGCGTCGGAGCAAAGTGGCGATCGTGCATGGCAACTGCCATTATGGGATGATTATCAAGATCAACTAGAAAGCCCGTTTGCCGACTTTACTAACTTAGGTGGCCGAGCTGCAGGCACTATTACCGCGGCCTGTTTCTTATCTAAATTTACTAAAAAGTATAATTGGGCTCATTTAGATATTGCCGGTACGGCATGGCGCAGCGGCGCTAAAAAAGGCGCAACAGGTCGTCCTGTTCCTATGCTGACTCAGTATTTATTGAACCGAGCTGGTATTAGCGAAGCGACTCACGACTAACAAACCAACACAGGGCTTCACAGCTCAATGTACAGTATTAAATAAGGCGCTTTTAAAGCGCCTTATTTATTGGGTATTAATTGAAGCAACCCCCGTTATATGGCAAAATCCCCTTCTTAATTTGTGTGTATTTAATAACAGCACAATCAATGTCATGGGAAATCCCGATACAATGAACATGAATGCCCAGTTTTTCATTTTAAAGCAACAAGATGAGTCATTAGCTAAAGCCGATGATCACTTTACTTTAGCAGCTCAAATAGCTGGGCAACAGTATCGGCTTGGTCAACGCGTATTTATTTTTGTAGATAGCGAAGAAACCGCCAACAGCATTGACGAAACTATTTGGACATTTGATGCCGACAGTTTTGTACCTCACAATTTACAAGGCGAAGGCCCAAAAGGCGGCGCACCTGTAGAAATAGGCACAACACCACCCGTTGGTAATCGTAAAGTATTAATTAACTTGGCCAATCACTTACCGGATTTTATTCGTCGGTTTAACCAAGTTTTTGATTTTGTACCCGTAGAGTCCGTAGCCAAACAAGCCGCTCGTGAGCGCTTTAAAAAACTACGCCAACTCGGTGCCAATATCACCACGCAAGATATTAATCGCTAACGCTCACTGCGTACAAAGCTAACTAACTCATTTAAGTACTTATTTAAGGTTCTGTGTAATGGATAAAACCTACAATCCGCAAGATATTGAACAGTCTCTCTATCAAGACTGGGAACAAAAAGGCTACTTTAAGCCATCTGGCCAAGGCACCCCATATTCAATTATGATCCCGCCGCCAAATGTCACGGGTAGCTTACACATGGGCCACGCTTTCCAAGATACCATCATGGATACCTTAACGCGCTTTAAACGTATGCAAGGTAACAATACGTTGTGGCAAGTAGGTACTGACCACGCAGGTATTGCCACACAAATGCTAGTAGAGCGTAAGCTTGCGGCAGAAGAAGGTAAAACACGCCATGATTTGGGCCGTGATGCATTCATCGAAAAAATTTGGGAATGGAAAAACGAGTCTGGTGGCACAATCACTAAACAACTTCGCCGCCTAGGTGCTTCTGTTGATTGGGACCGTGAACGTTTTACTATGGACGATGGCCTATCAGAAGCTGTTAAAGAAGTATTTGTACGCCTTCATAAAGAAAACCTAATTTACCGTGGTAAACGCCTAGTAAACTGGGATCCAAAATTACACACGGCGATTTCTGATCTTGAAGTTGAAAATAAAGACAAACAAGGCCACATGTGGAACTTACGCTACCCACTGGCTGATGGTGTAAAAACACAAGACGGTAAAGACTACATTGTTGTAGCCACTACGCGCCCAGAAACAATGCTGGGTGACTCTGGTGTGGCCGTAAACCCAGATGACGAGCGCTACCAAGACCTAATCGGTAAAGAGATTTTACTACCGATTGTTAATCGTCGTATTAAAATTGTTGCCGATGAACATGCCGATAAAGACAAAGGCACGGGCTGTGTAAAAATCACGCCAGCGCACGACTTTAACGATAACGAAGTAGGTAAACGTCATCAAATGCCGATGATTAATATCTTCGATAAAGACGCGGCTATTTTAACTAAAGGTGAAACCTACACCTTTGATGGTAAAGAACTTGAATTTGACGCGCCAATTCCTGAGCGCTTACATGGCCTTGACCGTTTTGACGCACGTAAAGCGATTGTGGCTGAATTTGAAGAGCTAGGCCTACTTGAAAAAATTGAAGACCATGGCCTAACTGTTCCTTACGGTGATCGCTCTGGTGTGGTTATTGAACCACTACTTACTGACCAATGGTATGTACGTGTTGCACCACTTGCTGAACCTGCAAAAGACGCAGTTAAAAACGGCGACATTCAGTTTGTACCTAAGCAATACGAAAACATGTACTTTTCGTGGATGAACGACATACAAGATTGGTGTATTTCACGCCAGCTTTGGTGGGGTCACCGTATTCCAGCTTGGTACGATAGCGAAGGCAACGTATACGTTGGTCGTGATGAAGCGGAAGTACGCCGCGATAACAATATTGCAGATAGCGTAGCGCTTAGCCAAGATGAAGACGTTCTTGATACTTGGTTTTCATCAGCACTGTGGACCTTCTCAACCCAAGGTTGGCCAGAAAATACTGATGACTTAAAAACCTTCCACCCATCTGACGTGTTGGTAACCGGTTTTGATATCATTTTCTTCTGGGTTGCACGTATGATCATGATGACGCTGCACTTTATAAAAGATGAAAATGGCAAACCACAAGTTCCATTTAAAACCGTGTATGTAACTGGCTTAATACGTGACGATAACGGCGATAAAATGTCGAAGTCAAAAGGTAACGTACTTGACCCACTTGATATGATTGACGGCATTGGCCTTGAAGACTTAGTACAAAAACGTACTGGTAATATGATGCAGCCTAAACTTGCCGCTAAAATTGAAAAAGATACCCGCAAAGTATTTACAAACGGTATTGAAGCACATGGTACCGACGCACTGCGCTTTACCTTAGCAGCCATGGCTTCAACTGGTCGTGATATAAACTGGGATATGAACCGCCTTGAAGGCTACCGTAACTTCTGTAACAAGTTATGGAACGCAAGCCGTTACGTATTAATGAACACAGAAGAGCAAGACTGTGGTTTTAACGAGAGCGAAAAGCAGTACTCGTTAGCTGATCGCTGGATTTTAGGCCAATATGAAGCCACGGTTAAAACCTACACTGAGCACCTTGATAACTACCGTTTTGATTTAGCGGCGAACACATTATATGAATTCACCTGGAATCAGTTCTGTGATTGGTACTTAGAACTAACTAAGCCGGTACTATTTAAAGGCAATGAAGCTCAGCAACGTGGTACACGTCATACACTTATTACCGTACTTGAAAGCTTACTGCGTTTAATGCACCCAATGATGCCTTACATTACAGAAACAATTTGGCAACGTGTAGCACCACTTGCAGGGCTTGAAACAACAGGCACTAGCATTATGGTTCAAGGGTTTCCTGTTTATAACCAAGCCAATGTTGATTCACAAGCGATGGATGACTTAGAGTGGGTTAAGCAATTCATTTTAGCGATTCGTAATATTCGTGGTGAAATGGATATCAGCCCAAGCAAGCCGTTATCAGTGCTACTAGCCAATGCATCGAGCGACGATGTGCGCCGTATTAACGAAAATGAATCGTTTTTAGCGTCACTCGCTAAGCTTGAAGCATTTACTCTGCTTGAAAACAAAGACGATGCCCCTGCGTGTGCAACCTCTTATGTTGGCAACCTTGAGATTATGATCCCAATGGCGGGCTTAATTGATGTGGAAGCTGAGCTTGCACGTATCAACAAGCAACTTGAAAAAGCAGAGAAAGGCCTAGCGCAAGTGCAAAATAAACTGGCTAACGAAAAGTTTGTTAACAATGCACCTGAAGCGGTACTTGCTAAAGAAAATGCTAAGCTAGCTGAATTTACCGATGCTAAAACTAAGCTACTAGAGCAAAAAGTTAAAATAGAAAGCTTATAATTAAACCGTTACGGATGGCTTATGCTATTCGTAAACAGTTAATTTATAAGTATAAAAAAGCCGCTTACTTCATTTGAAGTAAGCGGCTTTTTATATCTAGGCTCTAGGCTCTAGGCTCTAGGCTCTAGGCAGAATTAGAACGTGTAGTTATACTGAGCACCAATAAGTACGGCGTGACCTTTTGATTCAAAAGACCATTGCTGAGGTAGCGTTTCGCTTTCTACTTTTTCAGTGAACTTTTGCGTTTTACCACGTAATACACTCACACCCAAATCAACATTTGAGTTTTGATCAATCGCGTAGTTACCACCAAACGAGAACCAAAAACGGTCTGTATCAGGAATAGAAATTGATAAATGCTGTTGTGACACTGGCGACTCATCAAACGCAAAGCCGGCACGTAGCATTAAGTTTTCGCTGTACTGGTAATCAGCACCGATTGAGTAGCGCATTGCATCAGAGAAATCTTCTGTTTTTCCGAAGGCACTGAACTTATCGCCTGTAGGCGCAGTAACTTGCGCTTCTAATGAGTCAAAGCTGCTCCAACCTGTCCATAATACGCTGTAGTGAACGCCTAGTTTCTCGTCTAACTGATGAGAGCCTGAGAACTCAGCAATTGCTGGTAATGTAATTTCAACAGAGCCTGGTAAAACTTGATTTTGAAGTGGTGATACTGGAAGCTGTGTAAAGTACTCGCCTTCAAAAGTGATGTCTGTTTCTGTGCGGTAATTAAAACCAAAGCGGCTATTTTCATCTAGCTGATACATTAAGCCAACGTTTAAGCCGTAACCCATATCATCACCTTCAAGGTTAACCGCATCAGCACTTGCAGGAATAGATGCAATAACAGGGTTTACAGGAGGTACGAAACCAAACTTACGGATAATCTTCGCTTCTGCATAAATTGCATTCAAACCAATACCAAAGCTAAACTGCTCTGATACTTTATAAGCAACACTTGCGTTCATGTTTACAGTAACAATTTCAGTTTCACCGGCAATTTGGCCAGCTGCATAATCATCGTTAAACTCAGTGGCAAGGCCAAAGTTAGAAAAAGCACCAAAACCAACCGATACTCTATCGTTTACTGGCATAGTGAAATAACCTGCTGGAATAATCGCGCTTGGTGCAATGCTGTCATCATTTAATACGCTGTTATCTAAACCATAGGCATTACCTGTGCCTGTTAGGCTCACATCAGGAATGACAGCAATAGCTGCAACGCTAAGTTGCTTCTCTTTAAACAACGTCATTAACGCTGGGTTACGTGCTACTACAGACGCATCATCTGCTACAGACGCTTCACCTGCGTATGCACGACCTAAACCAGATACATTTTGCTCAGCAAGCTGAAAAGCCGCTGCAAAGGTATCAGCTGAAACAAATGCCAGCGATGCAGCAATAAGAGTTTTAGTAAATTTCATTGTTGTGTCCTTAGCCAAACTTACTGTTTGGATAGCTATGTGTGTTGTTATTAGAGTTTCAAACCCGCGTACACTACCTTAATTTTTTATAAAAAACCCTACTAAAACGTTAAAAAAGGCCAAAAAACACGTTTTTTAACGACAATTTAACAACTATTTAAAACTCATCGGAGCAGAAGTATGGTATTAGAGTATATACTCTAATGATATTAATTCTCATTTGCATTGACTTGAAATACTTTGCAATTTACACTGCCAATAAAATCACCAAGGGAGAAAACAGTGATCATTTTACTTATTGTTACAGCGCTTACTTTTTGTGGCTTAAGTGTTTATTTCTTTTATAAAGCAAATTATTGCGCGTGTACGCAGGCAGGTAAATGTGACAACCCAGTTAATCTCTATTGGTTAGCAGCCATTAGCATGGCAATTATTTCTTTGGTTTTTTGCTGCTTAGCGCTGCATGTAGAATTAGGCACATTACTGTGGATAACGTTAATGGGTAATTGCTTTTTAGGTGGGTATATTTCTGCTAAAACAAACAGAAAAAGACGATGCAAAAATACTAAAGCAGTAAATGCTCTTTTAAAAGTCGAGGTAAGTTAATTTTATAATCAGCGGGGGATCTCTCAAGTAACATAGCGCTAAATTCTCAAAAAGGTGTTTGGCTTAGCAGCAGAGAAGCGATGAAGCACCTTAAAATATCAGGCTGTGAGCTAATGCAACTCCTTAGCTAGATGTAAAAATGTGCTAGTTAGAGTATTAGATTAACACTTTTAAAAATTAATGGTGCTTTTAAGTCAACGTTTTTAACTTGGTCACACTCAGGACACCATTTACTTGGATGTTAGTATATACTATCAATAAAAGATAACGGAGCAAATCGCGCTCTCGGCAGGGATCGAACCTGCAACATAGCCTTCGTAAAAACCTATACCCTGATAATCGATTATAGGAATAAAATATGTCTAACCTTTAAATTATTAATTACAGGTATACCCTAAATATTTAATACTTATGAGTCTCTTTTATTTGCATCACCGCTTTGAGAAAAACTATAGTCAGCTAATATTTAAAAGAGAAAAAAGCTTTCCAGTTGTCGTAAGCCATTTTAACTTTTACAAAATAAGATACATTTTTTAAAAAGCTAAACTACACACTTTAAGCAAACACCTTAACCAGCTCTCTTATTTACCCAATTCAGATGTGGATTAAGAAACTTAAAGCTATAAGAATAATGCCCGAAAAAAACCAAACTCCACAGTATTTCACCCAGTAATTACTATTAAGATAAGTGACATTAGGATTGTTAGAGTCAATTAAAATTGTACAATCAATCCCATTTTTAAACTGGGCTATAAGCTGCTGATCAAAAGCAACAAAAACACTATAAAAATTACCTTTAAATTTATAGCTGACTAATATCCTCTTGTAGTGCAAAAGCTCTAAATTGCGCACGTTATTATCAATTACATTGTTAATGTTTACAATTTTGCAAACTCGCCAATGGTGCTTATCATAACGAATCCTGAGCCATCTTATAAATGTTAGTAAGCCCAACATAACGAAACAAAGCCCTAATAATAAAAGTAATAAGCTACTCATTTTTTAATGACTTATAAATATAATGTGCAGTTATAAGATCACTTAACGCTGTGCCAACAGACTTAAATACTGTTATATCGGATTCACATTTTCTCTCATAGTTATTTTTTTTAGCTAGCTCCGCAAGCTCGCCGGATATATTAGCTTCATCAAAAACTCCCTCAGAAATAGGAATCAACAATTCACCAGCTTCAGCAAGAACATTCTCCTTGCTATCTACATATACCTTACTTTGTGCGATAGTAATACTGTCACATTCGCGCGAGTCGCAGCGATGATTACCAATCAAATCAACATGCGTACCAGGCTTTAACCAACCACCTTTAAATAATGGCGTTGGTGAACCTGTTGCGCAGCTGATCACATCGGCACTTTTAATAACTTTTTCACAACTTTGTCCGATAACAAACTCAATATCAGTAAATGCACGCTGTAAGCTATTGTGTAAAACAGCAACTTTATCTTGATTACGCCCAATTAACGTTACACATTTAAAATCGCGCACACTCAAGTGTGCTCGAACCATATACTCAGCTAAATTGCCGCTGCCAAAAAACACTAAATGCTGGCTATCTTTTCGCGATAAATAGTAGCTTGCCAAAGCAGATACTACAGCTGTGCGCCAAAGTGTTACACGTGTACCATCAACCAGAGCAAGAGGTTCACCATGAGCGCGAGAGAACAGCATTATTTTTGAATAAAGTGACGCATACTCACTATCAGTATTACTTGGAAAGTAGGTAAATGCCTTTACTCCAATAACCTGTTCATTCCATGCTGGTAATACGGCAAATGCGTCATGGTTTGTGTCTGTTTTATCTAACTCATACACATGACGCTTGGGCATAGTAAACTGCTGAGCAAACCCTTTTTGTAAAGCAATGCGAAGCGAGTCAAAATCTAGGACAGCATCAATTTGCGTTTGATCTATTACTTTCATCCTACCCCTCCAATTCAAACGGCTTAGGGGCGTGGGTTAATACTTCATAACCATTTTGAGTTATTAAAATATCGTCTTCTATTCGCACACCACCAAAATTCGGAATGTAAATACCAGGTTCAATCGTGATCACATTACCTGCCTCTAATACATGACGGCAATTTTTATTAATAAAGGGCAACTCATGTAAAAACAAGCCAACTCCATGGCCCAACCCTTGCCCTGCCCATTTACCAAAACCAGAGTCATCGAGTACTTGCTGTGAGATGTTTTGTAAGTCTAGACAGTCAACACCTGCTTTGAGTAGGTTGATCGCTGCTTGCTGAGCATTGCTTACGCTTTGATAGATTGCTGATTGTTTCTTTGAAGCTTTACCAAGTACATAACTGCGAGTCATATCAGAGCGGTAACCATTCACCACTGCGCCAAAATCAAGAGTAATAAAATCACCTTTAGATAGAGTACGTTCACTCGGGCTGCCATGAGGCAGTGCACAACGCTCTCCAAACATTAAAATAGTGGCAAACGACATTCCTTCAGAGCCTAGTTTTTGCATTCTGAATTCAAGTTCCAGCGCTAGGTCTCGCTCTGTTACACCTTCTTTAAAATAGGGTAATGTTTGTCTAAGCGCTTCGTCAGCAATGGCCGCAGCCGCTTTTATTTGCTCGACTTCCCAATCATTTTTAACCATGCGTAAACGTTCAACCATACCGGTAACTTGTGTAACTGTATGACTAGTTAACTCACTTGCCACTTGCTGCCAAAGTGCAACATCAATAAAAGCGGCATCAAAACCTAATTGACTATTAGTCGTTAAAAAACGATTTATGCACTGACCTAATGTTTCACTATCACGATCACGGCTGACAACCTCAAAGCCAATAGACTCTTCTTGAGCTCGGCCAAAATAGCGATAATCGGTTATTAGTACACTTTCCTCCGCAGTTATTAACGCGTAAGCAGCATTACCGCTAAAGCCACTTAAGTAACGAATATTTTCATGGCCTAATACGAGTAGCGCTGTTAACCCATTTTTTTTTAATGCCTGCTTTAGTAATTGTTGGCGAGAGGTAAATTGATTTTTCATCGAAATATAAATCCTTGCTTTAGGGGATCATTTGGATCAATTAAAAAAGTATGTTTGCCAGTGACAAAGGCTTCACCGCTCACTCTAGGTATTACTGCATGGGTATCAGCTAACATGCGTTGCGCTTTTAGCTCAACTGAAAATATAGAGCCTAAAATACTCTCTATTTTTATTTGCTGTCCTAATTTAAGCCTGCCTTTTGCAAACTCTAATGCAGCTCTGGCACTCACGCCGGTACCCGTAGGGCTGCGATCTAATTCGCCCTCAGCAAAAATGCAGACATGGCGGCTAAATACAGAATGACTTTTTTGTGAATTTGAATAGAAAATCACCCCATATAAAAAGCTTAATGTATCATCGGTCGGGTGTTTTGGTTGGTACTGGCTATTAACATGCTGCTTAATGATTTTTCCTAAGCTAATAATTTGTTCATGATTGTTGGGCGCCAAACTTACATCCAAAGTATCAGCATCTACAAAAGCATAATAAGCGCCGCCATAAGCAATATCACAATTGACGGCACCAAACAGAGGTATTTCTATTGGCATATCAAGTTTTTCTGCATAACTTGCAACATTATCAAAACAAACACTTATTAGTTGGTTATTTCGAAGAGTAATATACGCCTTGATAAGCCCTGCTGGTGTATCTATACGTAACTCATTAACGCCTTCAATAAAGTTGCAAATACTGCTATTTTTGGCTGCTGTGGCAAGCGCTATGATAGCGTGACCACACATTGTGCTATAGCCTTCATTATGTAAAAACAGTACGCCAAAATGGCTATCTTTACGTTCAGGTTTTGTGATCAACGCGCCGTACATATCAGCATGACCTCGGGGTTCGAACATCAGTGCTTTACGTAGGTGATCGAATCTTGTTAGGCAATCAGCTCGCTTTTCAATCATGGTTTGCCCTTGTAGTTCAGCAAACCCATCAATGATTATGCGTAAAGGTTCACCGCCGGTATGCATATCAAGAGTATCCACTTGCAGCCAACCATCTTTAGGCTGTTGCCAATGAGAATATAAACTGTTCGTCATAGTTAACCTTAAAATTTATACGAAAAATGCCAAGCAGTTTCCTGCTCAGCATTAAGGCTGTATGGCTCAAATGAGCATGTGCTTAAACATCAAAACAACACACTAATATTACCCTCAGATAAATAGCTTAGTAGGTTGTTTTCAAACAGCTGTTTCACCAGGGAGTTAAAACTCTATACGTGCAACTAAAGACACATAACGCGCGCCTTGGCGCCCCGTCACGAGTCCATAGTCTGGATTCAGTTCTAAGCCATTATCACCGTACTGCGCACGCTCTTCATTGATTGACATAGCACTATCACCATCAAATAAGTTATAGACGGTGCCTTTTAAAGTCATATCGGTACCAAAAAAGTCCGTGTTATAAGTCAAAGACATATCGACATTCGTTAACCAAGGTAGGTTTCCTTTGCTACCACGAGGAGCTGGATTACCATTTTCATCGTAATGTGATGCTTGATCATAGTATTGGCTAATACACGCATCCCAAGGATTTCCCTCTGCACAGCTATCTACGCCCGCTGGATGAACTGAGAAGTAACTTTTAGGACGGCCTGACGTAGTGCGGGCAACAAGGCCTATGGTCAGAGCTTCGGTGATGTTATATGCACCACTAAATTTAAGAGCATGACGGTGATCGTTAGGTAAATTACCATAACCGTGATCCATCAAGTCACCGTAGTCATAAGAGGTTGTCCAGCCTGGGTCGGCTTGATCATTATCCGTTTTAACTAATCCTTCAGTATTACCATAACTATGCGACCAGGTATATGAGGTGTTAATACGTAAATCATCCGTCACATTGCCGTCTAAGGTAAACTCAAGTGCTAAGTACTTTCGCTTCGCCTCTGGTAAAGCAAGTTCATCAGCACTTAAATTAACCTCATCAATCTGCCCATCACCGTCAAAATCATATGACATTTGAATAGCTTCACCTGGGTTATTAAGCACATAATAAGAGCCTTGACCCACGTTATCGGTAATGCCCATTTCTGCCAGCTTTTTAGCTAATACCGGGCCGACATCAGTGTCTTCAACACTGCGTCCAAGGTCACGATAAATCGCGCGTACACCCGCTGACATAGTATCGAACACTTCTTGCTGATAGCCGATAGTAAATTCATCACTGTACATTGGTTTTAATGAAGATGAAGCAATCAATCCTGGTTCAGTAATACCACGCTGACGCCAACGCCTATCTCGTAGCATATCTCCTCTGCTTGGCGAGCCATCAGCCATTAAACTTGGTGCACCGTTTGCGTCTAAATCATCTAACTCAAAGTACTCAAACCATTCAATTGAAGCTGATCCTTGGGTGATATTCATGTTCGCAGATACGGGTTGGAAATAACGTCCATACGTAGCAAAAATTTTAGCGCTGCCGTCACCTGACACATCATAAATTGCTTGTAAACGCGGTGCTATTTGATTATCGATATCAACAAAGGCACGCCCATCTGATACTGTGTTTTCAAACTGGCTATAACGTAGCCCCATGTTAAGCACTAAACTATCGGTTGCTTGCCATGAATCATTAATATAAAAAGCGAGTGAAGTTGTATCGGAATCGACTTCGCGACTTCGAACTCGTCTTTCTATAAAATCACTTCCCAAAGGTGCACCTGATACATCATTTTCACCGGCAGTTTTGACCGTCCACCAGCCCTCTGCATCACCAATGCCGTTTTGGCCTTCAAAGTAATCCACTTTTACATTAGTGTAATCGACACCAAACTGGATTGAGTGCATATCTAAATCCCAGTTGAAATCAATTCTTGCTTGGTCGCGCGTGAATTCTTGTTCTGTCACCGATGAATTTGTATGTTGACTCAAAGTGACAAAGCCATCACGCTCATCCCAAACACCTGGATTTGGTGATGCGACCACATTTTCAACGTTTTCTGTCACTCGGCCAACGACAGCTGAAACAGAAAAAGTATCAGTTAAGTAGCCATTATAATTTAAGCTATATACTTTACCGCCATCTTCCCCTGGTGCATCCACACCTTGTTGCTCACCAATCACATTCTCTTGCCAGCTGTAAGCAAAGGTTTTATCGGTCCAAGTGCGCTTATTGTTCATTGCTGAAAAACCCACTGAGTGATCTTCATTTATAAACCAATCTACTTTTGTGAACCAGCGGTCTTCATCACGCTCAAAATCAGAAAAAGTTGTTTGTCCTGCGCCTGTAGACTCTTCACGGCGAGGTGCGAATAAGCCATAAAAAAACAGGGTATCTTCGATAATTGCACCACTAGCCCATAACTGTAGTTCTTTAAAGTCGTAACTACTTTGCTGTGTATTGGTGCTAATTGTGCCATTTTCTTGATAAATAGAATCGTGCTGGCTACGTAAACTATCAGGATCCCAACGTACTTCTGCCCCGAAGTTAAAGTCATTTTCACCGGATTTAGACACTGCATTAACAATACCGCCAAGTGCTCCACCAAATTTAGGACTAACACCCCCTGTTTTCACTTGCGTTTGTGAAATAGCTTCCCATGGCAAGCGAATTGAACCCAGACCTGTACGAATACTGGTTACGTTTAAGCCATTAAAGTAATAACCATTTTCAGCTGCTGATGAACCACCAAAGCTCGATGCACCATTAAAATTTGCGCCGCCCGGAGCCGCAGTGCCTGGAGCTAGTAAAGCGATACTTTCAAATCCTGTGTTTACTGGCATTGCTTTTAATTCAGCATCACTGAATGTTAAACCCGAAGTAGATGAGGCCATATCAACACGGCGAATGGCTGATCCCGTAACAGCAATGCGCTCAATATCGCTACCGGCTTTATATAATTGTGCATCGAGAATAATGGATTGCCCAATCGTCACAGCGACATTTTCTTCTACTAATGGCTCAAAACCTTCTTTGCTTATAGTGACATCATATATCCCAACGGGCACATTGCGCAGTAAATATTCACCATCATTATTGCTGATAATGGTATACACTAAACCTTTACTTTTATGCTTTAAAGTTATTGTTGCCCCAGTTAAATCGTTGCCAGCGTGGGCCACCACATGACCTTTAACAACACTACTACCATCAACTGCTTTTGCTGTAGGGGTCATTATTAATGCAGCTGTTACCGCCGTTGCTAACAGCGATTTAATGCCTATTCCCCGAGTTTGCTTTTTATTATTTGTAAACATGTGAATGTTCCCTTGTTCCTGTTGGTTTTTAATGCCTATCTAACTTAGACAACAAAAAATATACACCTATTACATATTGTATACAATATTAAATATACACAAAATTCACATTTAAAAATAACCAACTGATCTTAATAGTAAAAAAATTTATGAACTTTCGACCCAACAGAAAGGAGCTATTTATGGTGCTAATTGGAATAATAAAAAGAGGGGAAAGGCATCACTTCTTTATTATTGCTGCTGGAAAGCTAAAGCGATGCCTAAAGTTATAAATTAGAGTTTAGTAGCCTGTACTTATTGCCAGATATATTTTTTAATTACTTTTTTCACCTTCTAATTTTATAAGTAATCTTTTTATATCGTTTTTAGCTTTAACAATATGATTTTTTAGAAATTCACAGGCATTTTGACAGTCTTTTTTTCTGCATAACTCGAGTAAAGTACGGTGCTCTTCAGGAGCTTTTGTTAAACCGCCTGCCAATAAAATATGCATACGTACATAGCGCTCTGAGTTTTTGCTGTACATATCAACCAACTCACGGGTTTGTGGGCGCGCGGCGCGGCTGTATAATTTAGCATGAAACTGGCTGTTTAAATCGCCAGTGGCAAGGTGGGTATCGCCGGCATCCATGGCACTTTCAAGCTCAGTTAAAATAAGCTCGGCATCAATTAAGTCTTGATCAGTTAAGCTTTGTATTGAATGTTTTAATAGCTCGGCTTCAAGAAGTGCTCTGAGGTCAAAAATCTCATCAATTTGCGATGCCGAAAGCTGTGTAGCAGTCGCACCTTTATGAGCTTCAAAATTGACTAGTCCTTCGGCTTCTAGTTGTAGCAAAGCTTCACGTACTGGAATCCGACTTACGTTTAGCTCAGTGGCTAATGCTGCTTGACGTAATGGATCTCCCGCTTTTATTTCACCTGAAAGAATTTTTTCACGGATAGCTTCTGCAACAAGCTGAGTTCGAGTTTTATGTTCTATGGCCATAGTAATTTCTATAAATTGCATTTGGTATACATTATACCTATAAAAACACGCATGCCAAGTTAGAATCCTTCACAATAAAGAGATAGCGGGAAATGCAATTTCCACTCCCGCTACAATTAACTAAGACTGATAGCAAATTGGTCGCAAAAATCTCAACATTGCATTTAACCCAACGGAAGTGCTACGTACATCTGTGGAGCTTGGAAATGGTCCACCATGGTTCATTGAGCTACACACTTCTACACCGGTTGGCATTTGATTGTGTATTAAACGCCCTACTTTGTATTGTAGCGCTTCAATGACTTTTTCTGCACTAACGAAATCATCACTACTTCCATGCACACTTGCTGTCAGCTGACCTTCAAGCGCTGCTACTAGTAAACTTAACTGCTCCATGCTTTCATACCGAACCAATAAAGCGGCTGGGCCAAATACTTCTTCACGTAATGCAGGGGTTGCTAAATAGGTATCAACATTACAGGCAAATACATGGGCATTACCATGAAAGTCTTCTGTAAGTGCGCCTTTTGCAATAAGCTCTACGTTTTCGAGCTCACTGCGCTGGCTAACTTGCTTTTTAAAGGTCTTTACAATACCTGGGGTTAATAAAGTATCTGAGGCGGCTGCACTAATGCAGTTGGCTACCTCGGCTTCTAATTCATCACAGCCCGTTGGTACCAGCCATAAGCCAGGACTGGTACAAAATTGGCCATTACCCATTAGCATTGATTGGCAAAGAGCTTCAGCCATAGCTTTACCTTCATTTTGCGCTTTATTGGGTAAAACTATTTGTGGGTTTATGCTACCTAGCTCACCATAAAATGGAATTGGTTCTTGGCGTTTCGCTATAGTAGCTTGCAGTAAGTTAGCCACATTAAACGACCCAGTAAAACCGACTGCTTTAATGGCCGGAGCTGCGACTAATTGATGCGAAATATCGTAAACATCACTTTGCAGCACTGAAAATACACCTAGCGGCATATCACATTCTTTAATCGCAGCAAGCGCTGCACGAGCCATTAGCTCCCCTGTGCCTGGATGCGCAGTATGATTTTTAACAACCACTGGGCAGCCTGCTGCAAGTGCGGCGGCGGTATCCCCCCCGAGTGTTGAAAATGCATACGGAAAATTAGACGCACCAAATACAGCTACAGGCCCAAGCGGTAAGTAATTAAGCTCTGTACGAGGTTTAGGTAGTGGCGAGCGATTACTATCAGCTTCATCAATCAGCTTTAAACCTAGTGGTGAATCTGGGTTTTCACGCAGTGCACTGGCAAATGCTTTTAACTGATTAACCGTGCGCATTCGCTCACCTTGTAAGCGTGCCATAGGTAAATTGGTTTCTTGCGCGGTTTGCGTTAGTAAATCATCGCCAAGTGCTAAAATTTGCTCTGCAATACACTCTAAAAAATCTGCACGCTGACTAAAACTCGTTTTTCTGTACTCGATAAAAGCATTATCAGCAGCATCAACTGCCGTATTTAACTGAGTACTCGTTACATTAAAGTAGCGTGTCGATAATGGTTGATTTTTAGCCGGTGAAAAGGCTTGAAATTCACCTTGCTCAGCGCGACCTTGCCATTGTCCGGCAATTAGGCTTTGTCCTGTTAATGTCATGCTTTTCTCCTCGTTAAATTACTTGAAACCCATAGGCATATGGGTCGTCGTCATCTACTGTAATGGTGCTCGTTCCGGTTACCCGAGACCAGCCGCGAATGCTAGGTAAAATAGCAGTTTGACCTGCCACTTCAGACACCTGCTCTATACAGCCAATAAACTGGCTGCCAATATAACTTTCATGAATAAATGCATCGCCTTGCTGCAATAAGCCTTTACTAAACAACTGAGCCATGCGGGCGCTAGTGCCTGTTCCGCATGGTGAGCGGTCAATGGCTTTATCACCATAAAAAACCGCATTAGCCGCATCTGAGCTGGAATTTTTGGGTGAGCCAGTCCATAACACATGGCTAGCACCTTGAACGGTAGAATCAAGTGGATGTATACATTGTATTTTGGCGTTAATGGCATCGCGCACTAGGGGGCTGTACTTGAGTATTTGCCCCGCGCTTAAATGTTCAATGCCCTTAAAGTTACCCTGTGGCTCGACAATAATATAAAAGTTACCACCAAAAGCGATATCAACCTTTAATTCGCCCAACTCTGTGATATTGATATAAATAGACTGATGCGCCAAATAAGCAGGCACATTATAAATTTTAACCCACTGTACTTTGCCATCCGTCATTTCATAATTGACCTGAACTCGTCCTGCTGGCGTATCCAGTTTTAAAGTACCGGGGGTTTTAGCATGTAGCAAACCATGCTCTAAGGCGAAGGTAACAATACCCATTGTACCGTGGCCACACATGGGTAAGCAGCCGGAAGTTTCTACAAATAAAATGGCTGCATCACCATCTTCGCTAGTAGGTGGGTATAAAAAACCGCCCGACATCATATCGTGACCTCTGGGCTCAAACATGAGCGCTTGACGGATCCAATCATGGTTAGCTAAAAAGTCTTGGCGCTTTTCACTCATGGTATTGCCCTGTAACACAGGATGACCACTTGTTATAAGTCGCACAGGATTACCGCAAGTATGGCCATCTATACAAAAAAAGGTGCCTTTTCGCATCACTTAATCCAATTTACATTTATTTAAATCAACACAATACGCTTTCGCAGTATCGTTAAGCGTTGATAAAGAAGTTTTTTCATTTACAACCAGTAGTTTAAAATCTGCTATAGCTTTTACTATAGCGCTGCCAGCTAGTTGCCATGTAGAGCTAACTAACTCATCACTATTAAACTGAGCGGCCATTGCTGGGTTTATGCCATGCCAATTGATTCTCATTTGCCTATTCCGAATTGATATTTATGCTTGATATGATAGGTATATTGTATACAATAATCAATATCCTATTTTAATATTAAACTTATAGATCTTTATACTTAAGAGCTTCCAAATAGAAAACCAAACATAAACAATTGAATTTATGTATAAAAATAAAATTAGAAAGCGCATATAAATTTTATCTGGCTACTTCTCAGTAAATACAATATCGATTTAGTCCTTAAAAAAACGTATAGCGTTTTACTTTTATCATCAGGGGAAGGTAGTTTTGGCCAATAAAAAAACACAAAGAGTCGCTGTGATCGGTGCTGGTGTAATTGGTATTTGCACAGCTTTACAGTTACAACAAGCTGGCTTTGCAGTGACGCTATACGATGAAAATGGCCTAGCGCAAGGCTGCTCAAAAGGTAATGCTGGGCACTTTGCCACCGAACAGGTATTTCCTCTAGCGCAGGTAGCATTATTAAAAAAATTACCTGCTATGCTTTTTAACCCATTAGGGCCATTGCGCATTGATTGGCGCTATGCAATAAAAGCACTTCCTTGGTTTTGGCAATTTATTAAAAATATGCCAAGCGCCAAATTCATTTCACATACACGCGCTCTCAAAGCCTTAAATGAACATGCGATCCATGCTTATGAAAGATTATTAGCAAACTATCAGCTTGACCACCTGCTTACTAAACAAGGGAGTTTACTTACCTTTGAAAAAACCCCATTGGTTGATGTGCAGCGCACCTTGGCTATGTACCAAGCACAAGGAATTAAGGTAAAGCTACTTGATACAAAGCAAGTACATGCTCTAGAGCCCAGTTTATCCGACAAAATAAATCACGCTTTATTATTTGAAGACGTTGCTCATAGTATTGAACCACATTTATTTTGTATCCAATTAGCGCAAAAGTTCAGTTTATTAAAGGGGCAATTTCGTCAACAGAAAGTAGTTGCTATCACGCCTAAAAGTGAAGGTTTTATGGTGAGTGATGAACAAGATAGTCTCAATTTCGATAAAGTCGTGATCGCAGCGGGTGCTTGGAGTGCCTCTCTCATCGAGCCGCTTGGATACACAGCACCTTTAGATACCGAGCGTGGTTACCACTGTATGGTTAATATTAACCATGGCCTAACACGGCCCGTAGCTTCTGCTGAACGGAGTCTTATCATGACCCCGATGAGTCAAGGGTTAAGAGTGGCAGGCACAGTGGAGTTTGCGGGTATAAATAGAAAGGCTAACAATAAACGTGCATTAGCTTTACTGCCCCATGCACAAGCGTTATTAGCTAGCCAGCCTCTTAGTGCCACGACTACATGGATGGGCTGTAGGCCATCATTGCCTGACTCATTACCCATAATAGGCCAAGCCCCCAATCACAATAACCTGTACTTTGCCTTTGGTCATCAGCATTTAGGGTTGACACAAGGAGCCATAACTGCCGAGTTAATTACAGATTTGTGTCTCAATAAAGCCCCCTCCATAAATTTAGAGCCATATTCTATAAACCGGTTTATGCGCTAATTCTTTAAAAATTATAATTAAACAAATACATAGGAGAACCTAATGATGACCAAAGGTATTAGTACTCAAACGAAAGAACAAGCACTTGCTAGTCTTTCCAATATGACTCGCGATTTAATTCCCATTCAAGCTGATGAGCATCTAGCCCGTATTGCCCGTGCTCAAGAGTATATGCAAGCCAATAATATTGATGCCATTTACTTAAATGCAGGGACTAACCTTACTTACTTTACGGGTATGCGCTGGTACGCAAGTGAGCGCATGGTCGGTGCTATTTTACCCGCGAAGGGCGAAGTACAATATATAGCCCCTGATTTTGAAATTGGCTCTCTCAATGGCTTTAAAGTTATAGAAGGCCCAATTCGCGGCTGGCTTGAACACGAAAGTCCTTATGCATTATTTGTCAAAGTGCTCACCGAAATGGGCATTGCTGAGAGTGGCACTGTAGGGATTGACGAAAGCGCGCAGTTTTTCATTTTCGATGGCATAAATAAAGCGCAAACAGGCTTAAACCTCGTTAATGCACAGCCTGTTACAGCTCATTGCCGCATGCATAAGTCAGCCAATGAACTAATGCTAATACAGCGTGCGATGGATATGACCTTAAAAGTTCATCAGGCCACAGCTAGCATGCTATATGAGGGTATAAGCACAACTGAGGTAGAAGAATTTATTAAACAAGCGCACAAAAAAGTTGGCGCGCCTGGTAACTACTTTTGCATCGTTTTGTTTGGCCTCGCTACATCATTTCCTCATGGTGTCAAAGAGCCACAAATTCTTAAAAAAGGAGATATGGTTTTAATTGATACTGGCTGTAAAGTACACGACTACTTATCAGATATAACTCGCACTTACGTATTTGGTGAAGCTACAGACCGCCAACGCCAATTTTGGAATTATGAAAAAGCCGCACAAATGGCCGCTTTTGATGCAGCTCAAATAGGTCAAAGTTGTGAGAGTGTCGACAACGCTGCCCGCTCTTACTTAGCAGAGCAAGGCCTTGGCCCTGAGTATCAAACACCTGGCTGCCCACACCGTACCGGTCATGGTATAGGCTTAGACATCCATGAATGGCCTTATTTGGTCGGCGGTGACAAAACATCTCTAGCCGCTGGTATGTGCTTTAGTAATGAGCCAATGCTCGTTGTACCTGGTGAATTTGGTGTGCGTTTAGAGGATCACTTTTATATGACTGAGAATGGTCCAAAGTGGTTCACTGAACCCGCTCATAGCCTCGAAAACCCATTTGGGTTATAAGATAAATATACTCATTGCTGCACGGCGAATACTTACCGTGCAGCTAATTAGTACTTGAAAGAACTAGACAACGAATTAGCCTAACAAGTCCAAAGCTTTAAGCCTCTCTCGTGCTATAAGGTATCTTGCACGAACGTCATCAATTTGCTGTTGAGTTAATTTATTACCGAAAGTACGAAGTCCACCATCCTTATCGTCATGATGAATTCCAAATGCGCACTTAAGGTACTCCATAAGTAGCGGTTGAGCATCCAAGTAAGAGATGGAATTCATAGCCTGAGAAATTTTGTTAGCCTCAGCCCATTCCCCTTTATTTACATACTCCTGCATCGTCACACTCGCTTTTGGAAAGATACAACCTACACCTGTGATCCCGCCACATGCTCCTGCTAGTCCGGCATGCACAGTGACAGTGTCTACACCTGCCAAAATTTTTGCATCTTTGTTTTCTAGCATTATCGTCTCAATGATTGAAACATCTGACGTCGATATTTTTAACGCAGTTACTTCAGGAAGCGCAGCAAGTTTTTTAAGAAGCTCGGTTGAGAGCGCATGGTAGCCAGCTGCATCTGGGTTGTTATAAGGCATAATTGTAATGCCAGCCTCTTTAGCGGCTGTTGCACAAAGCGCATAATACGCATACATGTCTTCATCACTAGGTGCTTCTTTGGTTTTTGGTGGCATAACCATGACTGTATCTACGCCAACAGATGCGAGTTGCTTTACAATTTCAGCTATTTCTTCTTTCGTTTCTGCCGCAGCACCACTGATCAGTGGGACACCGTATTCTTTTGCAACATCAGAAAGAGCCTCTAGTAAAGAAAGGCGCTGTTCAACACTTAAATAACTATTTTCACCTAACGTACCGGACCCAACGAGCCCCCCCATTTTGCTACCGCCTTTCCCTTGTGCTTTTAAAATTTCTGCAGCGTACTTTTTTGTTGTATCAAAATCAATTTCAAGTACCCCAGATTCAGGCTCTTTTAGCCATGTGAATACGGCCGGCATAACTGAAGAGCGCCAATCTGTGTTCGTTGTTTTCATCATATTTCCTGTTGCTTAAAGGTAACTCCTATAAATACTAACACAAATAGAATATTGTATACAATATTCTATTTGTGTTAGTTCTCTTGTAATTTGTGAAGCTTAAGCAGTGGTGATTAATTTATGCCATAGTGTGATTAGTCTGGTGAACTGAATTAAACAGTGTCAATTATTGGCACCATTTACCTTGCTTTTGAGCAATTAGTAATAAGTGTGCTGCGCTCCATGAAAAGTTAGGCGCTCCTTGTTGCTCACCATTAAGCGGATTATAGTTCTCACGTATTGGTGCATTAGAAAGCAAACCATTGGCATGATTTAATAGCTTTTCACTTAGTTGCTGAGCTTGTTTGCAATAACCGTAATGACTCATACCTACTAACCCAAAGTAAGCTTGATCAAGCCATACACGTCCACGCCAATAAATATCCGCACCGAAAGCCGGGTTAGTCAGCGCAGCACTGCCAAGCGGAACGTAAGTATTAAACTCATTGTTATCAAGCATTGTTTTTACCACATCACTGGCCTGTTCCATACTCGCTACTTGATTAAATAACGGTGACCACCCTTCAGGACCTTTGCCTCTTTTTACTAAAGCCCTCCCAGCGCAACCATTCGCTAAGGGGGTATCTGCTATTTCAATGTCGTAGTAGAAGCCTGTATTTTTATCAAACATGCACCGATTGATATAATCCCTTAACTGAGCGGCTTGCCTTAAAAAGTAACTTGCTTGGTGCGGTAATTTAAGCTGCTTCGCTATTTTACTTAAATAACGGTTATCAGCAGCCATATAAGAGGCTTGATCCACAGATTCTTGCAATAATGAATACCCAACTAATGTACCTGTATCATTACGATTTTCTGCAAAACCAACATGCCAGTCACCACGAATCCCGCCGTTTTTTATATAACGATTTAACTGTTGATTATTTATAAAACCAAACACAGCAGCATCATCACGACCAGATTCCCAAGATGCGGCTGTTTGTGCCGGAACTTTAATTTCTAAGGTTGCTTCATCGCTTAGGTAAGTCCTATAGTTTTTTAAGCCACTTCTTGTTCGCCAACCTGCCGAGGTTTTTACTTTAAATAATAACTTGCCGTCACGAGTATTATGAGCTTTATCAACAGTGGCACCATACTCTGGCACACCGTTTTTATTATGATCACGATTGCTTAGCCACCATTCACGATAAGCAACTAGTTTAGGGTATATGTGCGCGAGCCACTGAGTATCGCCTGTATTTTCAAACACCTGCCACACAGCCCAAGATGCCAAGCTTGGCTTAGTATTACGCTCATTCCAATTTGTGCCGTCCCCACCGCGTTTTGCACTAAAATTATAGGCCACTAAGTCAGGTATAAATCCAGCATCCCATGGCCTGACAGCATCGTTTGGCGTTATTTGATGCTCAAACACAGCATTCAAATTTTGTTTAGCAAGCTCTGGATTAAATGTTACCAGTGCATATGCCTGCTTGTAGCTATCCCAAGGCCAAGTTTGATTACCTGAAAACCAGCGACCGGTAACGGCTGGACTAACGGTATCAAAACCTACTGCACCAGCTTTACTGCGCCAATTTCCAATTAACGTTTCAACACTTTTTACTGCAAGTTTTTGTAGAGCTGGTTGCTTGTTACTAATTGGCTGTGTGGCTTTATTTATATACTCTTGCCAACGTAATTTACTAAGTGATAAATGATGTTCGGGTTGCTTTAAAATTTTATCAATAACCTCTTTTTCACGTACCGCTTCTTGATTATTTAATAAATATGAATAGCTTGTGTAGAATGTACGATTGTTTTTTATGTGCGTTGTGCTTGAGTAACTTAGGTCGTCATGACGTGTTCTAACCGCTAACGTTTTTTTAAGCAATAACTGTGAGCTCCCCGAAGTGAGTATGTGTCCATGCGCCCTTACTTTGCCAAAACTAATCGCAATACTATTGTTGGTGACTTGCCATTGGGGATTTAATTCCGGATAAACCACAAATGGCGAACGCCCCTCTCTTTCAGTGCCATTGTTAGCACGTAAATGGTTTATAAGCTGTCCTGCAAAATGTAATGTAATAGGCTCTGTGGTTTTGATCTGTGTTTTAACTAATGAAGTGCGATTTGTCACAAAGCGCAAAGTAAGTATTATGTTTACCCCGTCACCGCTTAGCTCTTGCACTAACGCGCCGGGTAAGCTGTAAGCCCGCATTGCTAGCTTCACTTTATTGGCCTCATCGACTTTCAAGCCTTTATAAACAGTCAGCTTTTCTAAATAAGGTGCTATAAAATTTAAATACTCCTCAGTAACAATAGCAGGCCCGGTGAACGCGCCGGCGTTTTCACCTGTTGGTAGCAAATGTCCATGCCATGCGCCTAAATCAAAAAGAGGGCTAAAACGTTGATGATCGCCTTGCTCAAATTCCTGCATATAATATGGGCTGCCGGTTCTATTTATTAAGTTCTTATAATTAACCACCTCACTGGCAGCAGCCTTACAATGACTGATTAAAAGCACGGTGATTAAAATAAACAGATTTTTAAAAATCATTTATTTAGTCCTTTTTGTATCGCGCTAATAAATAAAAACCAAATCCGGTAACTAGTGCAATGCCTGCAAATAATAGCCACATGATTTCGGGGGACTTTATCTCTTTGACTAGGTAACCATAACTCCACCCAGACAAAAATCCAGCAAATAAAAAGCCTAATGCCATAGACACAAAGTAATAACCCATAAACATAGCAGCACTGCCTTTTGGAGCTATGCTGGCTACATACTCTTGGCTTTTTGGAGAGGTGAGCATTTCACCAAAAGCAATTAATAATATAACCGTTACCACTACTAAACCTCCCAATTGGCTTAGTAATACCCCCGCGCTCATTAATAACAACACTAAAAAAGCACCTGCTGTGACAATTAAACCGCTTATTAAGACAGATATAACTTTAAAATGCTGACATTTAACACTTACTATTATTTGTAACAGAACAATAGCTGCAAAATCTAAATTAATCAGGTATTCAGGGTTTACCTGTCGGTATTTAAGCCACTGCTGCGCCAATTGCATACTTTGCTCAGCCGAAAAGCTAGAAGCACTGGCTTGTTTAAAAAATAGCGCTATTTCAGCAACAGGAACATTAACTTTTAAGTGGACTAACTCTAGACGCACAGCCTCTAAATTTACCTCTTTGACTGGTGTTACACTATGAGTAGCAGCCAGTGTTTGCAGTTTGTTACTTAAAGCTTGAATATCAACATAAGCAAAAAAATCCACTGCTGATTGACCAAAGTAACTCAAGAGTACAACTAAATCTTGAGTATCAATATAGTCACGTATAAACAAAGGTAGAGTATAAAAAAGTTGGTTATATACCGTCCAAAACCCCGTTAATATTGCTAAATATAGTGCAAAACTACGATTGCTAACCCTCACCGGTTGTAGATACCATTTAGACGCTTTTTGCACGCTTACGCACTTATCCCATAACCAGTTCGCAGCTAACCAAATCGTAATTAGTGAAAAAGCTTGAGTGTATGTTAACCAGCTAACTCCCCCCGTCATTAAAATAATTACACTGGTAAACAGTAATAATGCGAAACGGCTGTTACCCAAAACATGTTGAGCTTGCTGTAAAACCGCTGCCGCACCTATGCTGCTACGTAGTTTACTGCTTGACTCACGGTAAAAAAGCAATGGAATAAAATTAATAACAATCCAAGATGCCGACATAATAAATACCGCATCCCAACTAATAGTCCTTAAATACCCAGCCACTAACGGGCCAATGAAGCCACCTAAATTAACCATAGTGTAAAAAATACCAAAGCCTAATCCTCGGTTACTGTCGTTAGTATTTTGACTAATAGTGCCTACTACCACAGGTTTAAAGCAGGATGCACCAAAAGCGACTAACATTAAAATCATAAAGAACGAATTAAAATCAGTCACTTGACCTAAGAAGTAATAGCTTGGCGCCATCACAACAAATGAGCATGTAAACATTTTTTTATAGCCATAGCGATCGGCAAAAGCCCCAGTGATCACAGGTAATAAATATAAAAAAAACGGAATTATCCCCTGTACTGCACCTCGCTCTGCATCACTAAATCCGACCCCCCCTTGTTCAATGGGTGTGGTCATATATACCGATGATACAGCAAAGAAACCATACCAAGCTAAACGCTCAAAAATTTCCATGGTATTAGCCAAATAGAAACCTAATCCAAAGCTACGCCAAGTTTGTTTATTTTTCTCGGTTCCCTGCTGTGCTGCTGATTGTAATTGTTGGTTATTATTCATAGTTTACTTTTTCAATTAAACACAGTATTTTATATTGCATACAATATACACTTAAAGCAAATAAAATGACAAAAATTATATCTCTCACATTATTAACTTTACTACTCACGGCCTGTCAGCCCACGCCTAATTCTAGTGCGAATAATAATAAGCCTAGTATTGGCAATATAAAAAGCAGCCCAAGTAAAATGCAAGCAAACATTACCGTGCAGGGCTATACCAGCACACTCAATAATATCGATATAGAGTTTTTAGGAAAAAAAATTCCATATACATACAGCGATGGCAAAATAGGAAATAGTCGGGGCTACAACTGGTGGGTAAGTAAGCACTTTGCGCTAAAAAGTGATCTACCTAAAGAAAAAGTCACGCTATACTTAGAGTTACTTGAAATGGCATACCCACATTATGTTGCTTTATTTGGTATGGCTCCCCCCAATATTGAGCGCCAACGCATTGCAGTTGTTTATGGTAGTAGTCGATCACGTGTACAAGAGGCCATGCTTGATGATGGTTTTTTACGTGGGGTACATAAAACTGCCGGTGGTGAAACCATGTTTTATAACCGTGCCGGATATAATTTCCCCAGCCACCGTGAGCACCACCAGCGCTATATAGTTATTCACGAAACCATGCATGCTTTTCATATGGCATTAAACGGCCATTCAACGTGGGCACCTAATTGGATCACCGAAGGTTTAGCTGATTCGATTGCTCACCATGTTTATGATCCTAAGCAAAAACAACTCACCGTTATGGTATTTGATCGCGCTCCAATGAATTACATTGAAACCGGTTTAAAACAATATTACAGTGCAAATAAACCTACAATTGAAGAAATAAATGACGATCCTGCACTAAAACGTGGACTTAATTTTTTTATAATTCATTACCTTTTAAGCTCTCCTGAACGGGCACAGTACTTTGCTCACTTTATTGAAGAGCTAAGACTGGCGAACCCACACAGCGAAGCCACACTTTCAACAGCTAACTCACTGCTTAAAAGTACTTTTAAAAATTGGTCGGAAATAGAACAAGGTTTTGCTGATTTTGTAGAGAATATCCAGCCTAGCTTCCATATTGTATCGGGCCCTTGGGAGCAAGACGGTAACGCTTACTGGCTACGTAACACTCAATCGACGGCATTATCGCGGTTAGATATTACCCCCCCCTCAACGGCTAATCACCCAGTCATGGACTTTCCTGCACCAAAGCCGAGTTCGCTCATTGATGTGGTAAATAAAAACCAAGTGGCCGCGTTAATCGAATTTGAAGCTGCTCAATTACATCGAGGAAACATTGGCATAGCATTACAAGGTAAGCGTAGCCAAAAAAACCAAAAATATCGCCGTACTTTTGTCGGTGAAGAGCAAGCAAGTGATGATCAATTACTGATGCTGCTTATTGAAGATGGCAGTCACTTAATTATAAATGCACAAAGCTACGATAACTTTAAAGCAAAGCAAATAGCCCTGACACCTGAGATAAAAGGTGCATTAATTGCAGATAAGAAACTTGCAATAAATCTAACGCTCGAGCAAACACAGTTACGCGTTAACTTACACGCTCAAAGTGACAGTAAAAAAGTAACCCAACAATTTTCTATTCCCCTGAATAAGCAAATGATTTCAACACTTAACAGCGAAAAGATCAGCTTATTAGGTCAAAATAACAACCATAAAATCACCCCGTACTTATTTAACCCTACCCCCACTCGCTTGGTGTCTGTCACAGCAGAGAATGCGCTTACAAACCCCTGGCTTTTTAAAAATTATGCTCTATTAAACCGAGTGTTTAAAACCTGCCAGCAACACGAGAGATTTATACCACAATGCGATCTTGAATTGAGTAATATTTTGGCAAAACTCCCCTCTATTGAGCTGCACGATGAAGCCAGTTCTGAACTAGAGTTCTTGGAAAATCAATATATAGCCACATTAAATAATACTGGTTTTAGTACTCTATCCGGGGTTAAATCTGATATTTATTATCACCAAAAAAGGCCTTTTTTAAGAGTGGTCAATCCAACTGGTTCCCCTTTAGAAATTACTGCACAAGTAACACTCATAGATAGCGCTGATAAGCTAATCAAAACTCATCAGCTCAAACGCAACTTGAGCTCAGGAACACATAATATCTCACTGCCAACAGAAATAAATGCTGAAAAGATTACTATTGCGCAAACTCTCAAATGGAAGTCGTTAACGCACCAATCTACTCTCTTAAAGCGAGTAACCCCGTTTAATGGCGTTGAGTTAAATATAGTAAAATCGAAAGAGCATGAAGACCATTGGTTAGTAGAGCTTAATTTATCTGGGCCTTATTCTGGAGATACAATTGGTGACATTATTCTAACCTCGACATCATTCGAGCAAGCCACTCCCGCAAAATCTCAACAGAAAAGTGTTGATTTAGCACCTTATGAACAAAAAACATACATCTTCAAAGTAACAAAAACTGACAAACCACAACAGATTTCTGTAAAGGCCATTTTAAATGTTGATGGTGAGCCTATTCGTCTTATTCAAGAGCTAACTTTGTCCTAAGCTTAACAATAGGACAAACGCCACTTTCGAAAGAAAGTGGCTTTAAGCTTCTCTTTAGATAACCATTATTTAGTCCAGCGTTAACTGAGTTGCTTCCTTTCTCTTCATACTCAGCCACCTATGCCCTAATTTAATTACCTTTCAATGTACTCATCAATATTGAAGTTGTCAGCTTTATCGACACTTTTGCAACGTAAGTACAATTGAATGTTTATTTATCAACTTTACATCCAAGTAGTTCAATTTATAAAAAAGATAAAGGGGTGTTTTGACTTTGAAGAAATGAGCCTTTGCATTTGTTTCTTTATAAAAAAAGAGCCACCAGAAAACTGATGACTCCATTATATAAAATACGTGAGATCACGCTTTAAGTTTATATATTAACTAACGACACCCTTGACTGTTAAAGTCGATGACTAAGCTTGCACCAGTGCTATTACCAGCTACTTTTAGGTAGCCCCAATATTCACTCTGGCCTGAAATATAAATACACTCTCCATTTCCGCTATTATTTGACTCAGCCACTTCGTTGTTACCATTTGGCCAACCACTTGCAGCGTAGCTTAGACTTAAATCACCACTACCATTAGCGGTGGTGATCGCAATACCATTTTGGCCTTGAACATCTGCAATGCTAAACCACATAGGATCGCTATTACCTAGACAAATTACTTCGCCATCATTTAAGCGGCCACGGCTTCGGCTGCCTTGACTAGCACACACATCTGGCACGTTAGAAGTCACTTGGGTAAATGATGCTGTTAACTGAACGTTATCAAATGCATTATAACCTCTAACCATCACATGGTATCGGCCTACTTGTGCAGGGTTTATAGCACACGACTCTTCGTTACCACCAATGTAAGGGCGACAATCATATATAGCTTCACTCGGTGCTGCTTCAAAACTTACATATAAATCCGCATCACCTGTACCACCAGTTAAATTAAACATAAGGTCGCTGGCGCCTGAAGGAACATCAAAAGTGAAATATAAAAATTCATCTTGAGCGCCACTGATGTTAATTGGCTGGCTATTCAATAGCACACCATCATCAACACTACTGTCAGCTTCGATAGTTGCTACTGTAGTGACAGTTTGGCTTGCACCTTCATTATCAACCACGGTTAATGTTATGGTGTATTCTCCTGCACTTGTGTAACTATGAGTAGGATTGGCCAGATTTGAACTGCTACCATCGCCAAAGTTCCATTGATAACTGGCGATACTACCATCGCTATCATTACTACCATTACTCGTGAAGTTAATATTGTTATTTTGCATGCCAGAATATGGGCCATTAATTTGTGCTACTGGTGGGATATTAGTGCTCGTACCTGCAACTAAGTCATCGCACCACTGTACAAATTCATTCTCATAGTTATTGGCCCACTCTACAGTTTTTGATTTATAGGCACTCCAATTACCAGTGCGAGTATGAGCCAACATGGCATCAAGTTCGTTGTTGTGACGTTCAAACATAAAGCGAACAGCTAAGTAACCCCAGCGATAAATTCGATCTTGATCAAATCCATCATAGGTGGTGTCAAAAATTTGCGCTAGTGTATAGCGCGAGCCATCACTAATAGTGGCTTTTGCAGCATCGTTGTTATTTAAATTAGCAACATACTCTGCAACCCCCTCTGACCACCAGACAATATCTTCTGTGGGTGCATTAAAGTCACCATATAAGTCGAAACGGCCATCTAAATAGTGAACATACTCGTGCTCTAAGTTCCATACATAGTGCTCTGCATTGGCATAACTTGCTTCATAAGCTATAAAATTAGCTTGGTTGCCAGCTACAGATGGGTCACCTTCTAAATACATACCGCCATTGTTAGTATTTATACCAAAGATAGCACCTGCGTACTTGCTATAATCGTCACTACTGTCAAAAATATTTACTTGTAAAAAGTTATTGTTGTCATCAGCAACAGGGGTGTTATTTGTGGCTAGCTTATTATGAAAAAGCCCTTCTTCAGCGCCCATAGCATCACATGCTGATGCATGTTGAATAGCCGTCATATTTTGCGAGCGAATTTTTATAGTACTACTACAGCTATAACTTTGTGACAACACTTGTTGAGTTAGTTCATCAACAAAGCCACAAATACCGTAGTCATTACAATCTGCGTAATAACTTACAGAATCAGCTGCTGCAAGCCATACTGCATCACCATAACCAAAACTGTTATAGGTGCTAAAAATAGCTTTCAAACCAGTATCAACACTTGCTTGTATTGGCGTGCCTGAATATTGTTTTAAACGAGCTAGTTCACTGGCAGCGTTAACAATTAAGTATTGTGCATCTGAGTCTATCATCCACTGCTTTTGAGTAAATGCGCTTAGCTTAGCAACTAAGTCAGTATCAGTGCCGATAGCGGTTACAAATGCATCATTCCACTGGCCACGATAAAGTAGCGTGAAAATACCATTAACAGCACTACGCATATTCCATTTTGCAGCATAACTCTCATTGAAGCGCGTTAACCACTGCTTTACCACGTTTAAGTAACGATGCTGCTGCTCAGCACTATCCATAGTTATGATAACTTCAGCAAGTGTTTTACCGTGTCCATCATTATCATCATAAAAGTGGCTATTGTTTACAAATGCATCTATAGCATCAACTACTGCAGGCTGTACCCAAGAACTAAAATTCACGTCACCGTTGTAAAACTCAACATAAAAACCCGCACGCAAATATAAAAACAGCGCTTCTAAGTCAACATCTCCACCACCAGCATAAGTCTGTGAGAGTGACTTAGCATGATTTGCAACGGCATACATGTTATCTGAGCTGTAAACTTGACTCTGAATAGAGGATGGCGCACTAAATAGTTCATTAATACAACTAGTACCTTGGCTCTTAAGTTCAGTGATAATTGCACTAGTGCTTGCACTTGCCATCGCACTTAAATCACAACTGACAACGGCAGCTTGGCTGCGCATCATAAATTGATTAAGTTGTTGTGGCTGCTTTTGCAACTCAGCTATAGGGGCTTTTTCATTATTTTGGTGATCTACACCGTGATGATGTGTGCGCTCAACTTCTGCATTTTTTGGTGTAAACAAGCGCTCTTGCAGGTTAGCTGATTGAGCTAAAGAGCTTGCTCCAAGTATAGGTAGCGCCAGAATTAATGTTTTAATTTTCATAATTTACCTTTGATAATTATTGTTTTCTCTATCCAACTCGGAAAGAGAAACACTTTTGTAACATTAAATCATCATTGTATACAATATATTTTATATTTGCATAACGGTGTAAGTAGATCCTGTTGATGGTTTGACGAAAGAAATAAGGTCTGAAGTTAATCTATATTTCAACTAAGAAAATAAAGTCATTAAATATTTAGGATGAGAAGTATGGCTAGAAAGGACAAAGCTGTAGATATGCGTATATGTAAATACACTCTAAATTTAAGATAAACTTTTATTACGCAAAAGTAACGAAATTGTCAGCTCTTAAAATTAAAATAGTTTTAAGTTGGCCACACTCAGGTCATCATTTGTTTAGATATTAGTATTTACTATCTAGAAAAGGAAAGGGACCAAATGGCGCTCTCGGTAGGGATCGAACCTACAACTTAGCCTCCGGAGGGCCACGTGATATCCATTTCACCACGAGAGCACATTTGTTGCTTCTACATCAACTCGCGATATCAATGCTTTAGCATGCGCAATAATAAAGGCATCTTTGTATAAATACCAGCATGATTCGTTTACATGTCTATAATTTGAGCTAATCACTTAACAAAAGGTAAAAAAAGCGCTATTTATTTATATCCTATAAAAAACAGTAACGCTTTAGACACATATTATCTATTATTGTCACTGGACGGAAAGATTAAATACGAGGAAGTAATTATGAAGTTAATGTTAACAGAACAAGTTGCTGAGTTTTTAGGAGTTAAAGTCGAGCGAGTTAAACGCCTTGCTCGAGAAAGCCTATTAATCGCTAAATCAGAAGATAATAACGGCGAAATGCAATTTGACGCTGATGAAGTAGCAAAATACAAAGAGCTTGCGGAACGCTTTGGCGGATTTTAACCCTCCATTAAAGCAATAAGCTCATCCAGTTGCGCGCGCAATACAACAACCTGATTGTTTATAGCGCGTTGCTCATACCAACCTATACATAACAGTAAATAAACTAACTGATAGCAATTGAGTTTGTGCATAGATAAATAAAATTGTTCTGATAGGGTGTGCGTTTTGTAATTGTTAAGCAGAGCCTGCTTGCCTGAAGCATCTAATTTAAAACTAACCGCTAACGCAGCAAGATCAAAATACACATCATTTGTTTGAGCATACTCAAAATCGATTAAATAAACACCTTGCGGGTTTACCACGATATTTTCTTTGACTAAGTCGTTATGGCAAAAGCCGCTATCTACGGGCATGTTGGCTATGCTTTTTAATGTCTTGTTTATGAGCTTTTCATACTGTTTAAACACTAATAAATGCTGATAGGCTTGCAATTCCAAAGCTATATTCATTGCCTCATTATTAGTTGTATACGCATGAAGCTTAACAAGTTTAGCCAGTAGCGGCATCGCCAAATAAGACTCTGCAACCTCTCCCTCTATATAGTTAAAAGCTGCGCGCTTATTTTGCTTATCGAGCCATATGGGAGCAGAGCAAACTTGTTGTTTACTGAGCTCATACTGAGCATGTAACCCTACTTGTGGCCAATACGATTTATAACACTTTAATAAATAAGCTTGGCTGTCAGTACGGATCAAAAAGTTATCGTTGCTTAGACCGTTAACCAAATACTCTGTTGCGGTTATTGTGCTCGGTACTAAAAACGCGCTACAAATATTAACTAACTGAGAATGCTGATTCATAGACTAAAGTTGCGCCATGGGCTTGGCTTGGCTTTGCTCGTATTCTTCGTACCACGTTTTAAACCCCCATGCTGCCATAACGGTATAAAATACAAATAAAACAAGGGTTGGGTAATAGCCTTTTTCATAGTACAAATACATAGAGGCCGCATCAATGACTATCCAATAGAGCCAATTTTCTAGTACTTTTTTAGCTACCAGATACGTAGTAACCACAGCAAAGCAAGTTGTGAAACTATCAAGATAGGCAAAATCTGCATGCGTATAGTTTTGCATTACATAGCCAATTGCTAATGACACTAATGTAGTGAGTACAATTAAAATAATATGTCGGTTTACCGGCCAGGATGTAATTAGTCGCTGCGCTTGATTAGCCTTGCCTTTGCGCCACACGACCCAACCAAACACCGCCATATACATGTAATAAAAGTTTAGTAACGACTCCATTAGCAGCGCGCCATTCCAATACATAATGGTATAAATAAGCGTACTAAAAAAAGCCGCAGGCCAGCACCATAAGTTCTCTTTAATGGCCAGTAATAAATACGCCATCGACAAAGCAACCGCAATATATTCCCAATGCGACATAGCAGTAAAACCACTGAGTATTTGCGTTACAAAATCCATCATTATAAAACGACCGTGTTTGTTAAGAGGTTATTCGGGAGATAAATCGCCCGAAATAAATTTACACACAAATATAGCTTTACCAAATTGCTCATATGAATGTTTAATTTCTGTGCTGATCACTTGCAAAACTAGATCATAATCACCAAATATTTGGGTTGACATCGTATTCGTGATCACTTTGAGTTCTTCGTAAGCATTAACTCTGTCGATAAAGCCTTTAATAAAAGGAATGTAATCTTGGTGGAGCGGGTATTTACTGATCTCTACTGATAATTTCATTTCAAACTCACCTTTTTAATTATTTGATTTCAACTAATCATTCAACGCAACTTAAATACAGTGTAAAATTACACTAACACTCAATTTAAATGAGCTCATTATGGCACGCAGAATTACCTACACTTTTAAAAATCAACCGCGCGAAATTAACTTCGCCAAAGATAAATACCACGATATGTATCAGGCTATTGCGGCTGCCGAAGGTATCGATTTAACTAACTACTTAAACATGGTACGCCAAATTGAAATGACCTCTAAAGGGTCATCGGCTGTGCGTAACTTTCGTGATCAAGAATTTGCTCGCATGGGCTTTAGCGATATTTACTTTATAAAAGAGTAACGATACCGATTAAATGAACATCACGATCATTCTAGCAATGTAAGCTTAATGGGTATTTTTAAAATAAATATTAGCGCTGGTACTCATAACTTACGCGCGGTGTAATATTACACAATAACTCGTAAGATATAGTATCAGCACATTGTGCAATTTCTTCTACCGGTAACTCGGGGCCCCACATCACCACCTCATCGCCTACTTTGATGCTATCAGCATTTTCACCAATATCAACACTGATCATATCCATAGAGATGTTGCCAGCAATACCATAACGTTTGCCAGCAATCACTACAGGGGTACCATGTTTAGCATGACGCGGATAGCCATCACCATAGCCCATAGCAACAACTGCAAGCTTAGTCGGCTGAGCACTTTGCCATCTACCACCATAACCAACACCTTGCGCAGCATCAACATCGCGAATTGCAATAACCTTAGTGGTTAAGCGCATCACCGGCTTAAGCTGATGATCTTTTCCAGAAGTGTTAAGCATTGGTGATACACCATACATCATCAAGCCTGGACGCACCCACTCGCCATGACCGGCAGGCCAAGCAATAATACCGGCCGAATTTGCTAAACAATGTGCTTGTTGTTTGCCTTGCACTAATGAATCAAACAAAGCAATTTGCTCTGCTGTTTTGGGATCATTAACATCATCGGCACTGGAAAAGTGCGTCATTAAATTGATTGCATCTTTAGCGTTATTAGTCGCTTGCAAGCGCTGATAAAAATCATTCAATTGCGTTGGTGCAACCCCTAAACGATGCATACCCGTATTGATTTTTAACCAGCAACTGATTGGTGCATCGAGCTTTGCATTTTCAAGTGCTCTGAGCTGGTTTTCATCATGGATTATAGTTTGAAAGTTATTGGCTAATAAAATCGGCAACTCATCTTGATGGAAAAAACCTTCCAGCAACACAATAGGCTTGGTCAGCCCGCCAGCTCGCAGTGCGAGCGCTTCATCTATTCGTGCCACTGCAAATGCGTCGGCATCATTAAGGTGCTGCGCTATTTTTACTAAACCATGGCCATAAGCATTGGCTTTTAATACCGCCATTACTTTACTGTTAGGCGCAAACTGTCGCACTTGCGCTAAATTATGAGCAAGTGCTTGTAAGTTAATTTCGGCAATAGCTAAGCGCATTAGTAATCATCATCTACAGCAGGCCCCGCGTAATTATCAAAGCGAGAGAATTGACCTTGGAAGGTTAGGCGCACTTTACCAATAGGACCGTTACGCTGTTTACCGATGATAATTTCTGCAACACCTTTATCAGTACTGTCTTCGTTGTATACTTCGTCACGATAAATAAACATGATTAAATCGGCATCTTGCTCAATAGAGCCCGACTCACGCAAATCTGAGTTAATTGGGCGTTTATCAGCACGTTGCTCTAGGGTACGGTTAAGCTGCGATAGTGCAACAACCGGACACTGTAATTCTTTTGCTAATGCTTTAAGTGAACGTGAAATTTCGGCAATTTCTAAGGTACGATTATCTGACAAGCTAGGTACGCGCATTAATTGTAGGTAATCGACCATGATCATACTTATCCCACCATGATCGCGAGCAATACGACGTGCACGTGAACGTACATCAGTGGGTGTTAAGCCTGAGGCGTCATCAACATACATTTTGCCTTTTTCCATGAGTAACCCCATGGTTGATGAAAGGCGCGCCCAGTCATCGTCATCTAGCTGACCAGTACGTACTTTGGTTTGGTTAATTCGGCCAAGGGACGCCAGCATCCTCATCATAATTTGTTCAGAGGGCATCTCTAGTGAGTAGATAAGTACAGGCTTGTCTTGGGTCATTGCTGCATGCTCAGCAAGGTTCATCGCAAAGGTAGTTTTACCCATCGATGGACGTGCTGCTACAATAATTAAATCAGAGGGCTGCAGACCAGTCGTCATTTTATCTAAATCAGCATAACCTGTGCTTACACCGGTAACACCATCTTGTGGTGACTGATAAAGCTCTTCTATTTTATCAACGGTTTTTTCAAGTATGTTGTGAATGCTTTGCGGGCCATCACTACTTTTTGTACGTTGCTCAGCAATTTTAAATACTTTGCTCTCAGCAAAGTCGAGTAAATCGTGACTTGTGCGCCCTTCTGGGTTAAAGCCTGCCTCAGCAATTTCATTGGCAACACCAATCATTTCACGCACAACTGCACGCTCGCGTACAATGCTAGCGTAAGCATCAATATTAGCAGCACTTGGGGTGTTTTTAGCTATTTCGGCTAAATACGCAAAGCCGCCAATCCCTGAAAGCTGATTATTTTTTTCTAAACTTTCAGAAATAGTAATTAAATCAATCGGATCGCCAATTTCAGCCAGTGCTGTCATTGCCTCAAAAATAAGCTTATGGGTACGGGTATAAAAGTCCTGTGACACAACAAGTTCAGCTACGCGATCAAATGCTTGATTATCAAGCATTAAACCACCTAAAACAGATTGTTCAGCTTCTATTGAATGGGGAGGAACTTTAAGAGTGTCGACTTGCTTATCTGGTTTGGCCATAACTTCACAGTACTAAAATTGAATGGCTCTATTCTATCGACTTGGCAGGGCTGTGCAAATAGCAAAGCAGGAAATCTTTCCTGCTTTTTGTAACTTAAAATAAAATGGATGATTATTGGCGCTTAAGTCCAATCGTCCCACTTATGGTATTCATTTCTACACTGGCATCGGTGCCATTAGCATTAAACTTAATTCCACTAGCTGGGCCATACTTGGCTTTTTGCACTTGGTCGCTCGTTAGCTGGTTGTCAATTTTACCGCTGGCATGGGCTTGCACTTCAAATTGTGCCGATAAATCAGCTGGAAAGTAAAACTCAGCATTGCCACTTACAGATTCAAAACTTACATCAGCATCACTTAAAAGGCGATTAATACGCACTTCAACTTCGCCATTTACAGTGCTTATTTGTAACTCTTTGATTGCATCGAAGGTAAGATTGATATCACCGTTTACGTTTTCTAAGCGAATATCATTAGCAGTCGAGTTTGATTTTATATTCCCATTAACCGCATTAAAACGAACTTCTCCGTTAGATTGCTGATCATCAATTGCGCCATTTACAGTTTCAAATTGCACTTTACCACTGAGGTTTTTTGCGTTGATGTCACCGTTAACACTAGTAAGCTTAATATCGCCGTTAAGATCATTTACTGTAATGGCGCCATTGACTACATCAATTTCAGTGCCTCTTTTTAACTCTTTTGCAGTTACCGAAGCGTTAACCCCAACATACTCCAGCGCACTGCTTTGAGGCATGAAAATAGTTAGCGTTGAGCCATTATTGTTATTATCCCAATTTGAAAGATCAGGCATTTTTACAATAAACTGAGTTTTATTACCCTGTGTTTTAAGAGTGTAGCCTTGTGCTTTATCGTCAAGCTCGCCGCTCACTTTAAATTGATTTTTCTCCCAGCCCATAATATTTACATTGCCGCGCTGATTTTCTATATGAATAACGCCACCGTTTGGTACTTCAATTTGTTGTTCTATTTTTTCACCGGCAAATACAGCCATTGGTAATAAAGCTATTCCAAGTATTATTGCTTTCATTTATTTCTCCTAGATTTGTTGCCAACGCGGTGCATGCACCTTGTTAATTAAGTCGAGTTGTTGTTGATATACTTGCGCTAACATGGACAGTAGCGCCTTATTTTGTGGTTCATTTTCAAGTGTTTGCTTTATAGCCTGCTCAGCATCTTCAAGTTCTTTTAGCTGCACTTGCCAGTTATCTGTTAGTGCCGCTTGGCTTTGGTATTGAACAAGTAAACTTTGTTTTTGCTTAGTAAAAAAATCACTCATCGCCACAGCGGTATTTGTCTCTGGAGATGTAAAAAACACCATAGTGCTAACCAAAGCAGCCACACAACATGCCGCAATGGCAGTTAGCTTCGGCCAAACTACACTCTTAACTGTACTTGCCTGCTTATTAGTCATTATGGCGCGCTCAATCCCATCCCAGAGCTCTTTATCGGGTGTTATATTTTTATTTAATTGTGTTAGCGACTCATTTAAGTAGTCATCAAAATTTGTTTTACTCATTTTCGTACCACTGTTTTAATAATTGCCTTGCACGATGATATTGCGCCTTACTAGAGCCTACAGCCATGCCTAGCAAGGTTGCTATTTCTTCATGCCTATAACCTTCAACGGCATACAGTACAAATACCATTCTTGCACGCTCAGGCAGCCTAACGATTAATTTATCTAAGCCATTTAAGCCATTGCAGTCATTTGCAGATTGCTCATCCATACCGCTTTGTTCAAAGCTAATAACTTTATTAAACCAATGTTTTTGCTTACGCACATAGCTAATAGCAATATTACTGGTGACACTGTAAAGCCAGGTAGAAAATTGCGAACGCCCATCAAACTGCGCTATTTTGTGCCATACCTGTACAAATACTTCTTGAGTTGCATCTTGCGCATGCCCCTCATCGGCTATTAGCCTCAGGCATAAGCCATAAACTTTTGCTTTATGCATGTCATAGAGCGCTTTATAGGCTAACTGGTCGCCGTTTTTAACTTGATCAATAAGCATTTGCTGCACTTGATCAGTTATTGGCTGATTAGCGTCCATTAACATCGCAAATTTTTCCTGTTTATAATTATGTAATTGCAATTTAACTTATTAGACGCGAGGAGAAATAGAAAGGTTTAAATGAAATAAATTTTTTTGAAAATAAAGGTTTAACTTAGAAAAGTGTTTGATTTAATCCACAGCAAACAATTTATTGTTTTGAATTACAAATTTTAGATACAAAAAAACCGTGCAAAGCACGGTTTTTTTTAACTTAATTTTAAAAATTAAGCTTCAGCAATAACGATTACTTTAATAGTAGCTGTTACGTCTGAGTGTACTGCGATTGCAACATCAAATTCGCCAGTCTCACGGATAGTACCTAGAGGTAAACGAACTTCTGATTTAGCAACTTCAACACCAACAGCTGAGATAGCGTCAGCGATGTCACGAGTACCGATTGAACCGAATAATTTACCTTCGTCACCAGCTTTAGATACTAATGTAACTTCTGCTAATGCTTCAAGTTTGTCAGCGCGTGCTTGTGCTGCAGTTAACTGTTCAGCGATTTTTGCTTCTAGTTCTGCGCGACGTGCGTCAAACGTTTCAATGTTTGCTTTAGTTGCAGGAACTGCCTTACCTTGTGGGAAAAGGAAGTTACGTGCGAAGCCAGATTTAACAACAACCTGGTCACCTAGGCCACCTAGGTTAGCGATCTTATCTAGTAGAATAACTTGCATGTTTCTACACCTTTTAAAAACGTGTTAATCCGCTGCTTACTTATGTAAGTCAGTGTATGGAAGAAGGGCTAAGTAGCGAGCACGCTTAATAGCAGTTGCTAGCTGGCGCTGGTATTTAGCGCTAGTACCTGTGATACGGCTAGGTACGATTTTGCCACTTTCTGTAACATAGTTTCTAAGAGTAGCTAGATCTTTGTAATCGATTTGTTGTACGCCTTCCGCTTTAAAGCGGCAGAACTTACGACGTCTGAAATAACGTGCCATGAGATTAATTCCTCAAATAATTCTTTCTATATGCTGAGCATGCAAAACCAATTGGCTAAGGCCGTTACGACCTTCGTGGCGATTTAAAAAACCACTCACTTGCAATGCCTGCCCAACGTGCAAATGTTGAGTCTGTTGTTGCATTTGCTTACCACTGGCTACCACCCGAAGCCTCACATAACTATTACGGTTAAGATCTGCTTCAACTTGCATTGATTTATGTTCTACAACAAAAATACAATGCGGTATACCCGCGGGGCTTTGGCTAAACTTGGGTGTTTTACAAACAACCCCCGATATAACCAGCTGATTCGTATATGGGCTAACCATTATAGTAACTGCTGACTACGTGCCATGCTAGGACTCAAAACAATTAAGCAGCTGGTGCTTCTTTCTTCTCTTCTCTTACAAGAGGAGACGCTTCAGTTACAGCGTTTTTAGTACGCATAACTAAGTTACGAAGCACTGCATCGTTGTAGCGGAAAGTAGTTTCTAGCTCGCTGATTACTTCAGTTGGTGCTTCAACGTTCATAAGAACATAATGAGCTTTATGAAGCTTGTTGATTGGGTAAGCCAGTTGACGACGGCCCCAGTCTTCAAGACGGTGGATAGTACCACCTGCTTCAGTGATAGAACCAGTATAACGTTCGATCATACCAGCAACTTGCTCACTCTGATCAGGGTGAACCATGAATACGATTTCGTAATGACGCATGGATATTCCTTACGGTTAATAGAGCCTTCTACCGTTTCGGCCGGTCGGTTTAAGGCAAGGAATTAATAATTTAAAAGCCGAAATGAGCGCGCATTTTACGCCTAGTAGGATAATTAAGCAAGCAGGTTTTTTAAGCTTTGATAGATAAGCGTTAAAGACTTCGGGCTTCGGGCTTCGGG
>NZ_PNCN01000133.1:0-32381 GCF_005886135.1 Pseudoalteromonas sp. S4741
CTATCAGCTATCAGCTATCAGTCATAATTTATACGTAAACCGTAGTAGATTTGAATTAAAAACACATAGCTTAATTTTTAGTTTAGTCATAGCTTTACGTGTTATCAAAATTCAAATTGTCCTTTAAAGTCGTTTATATGGCTTGAGGCTAAGTCATAGCGCCGCAGATGTAAAAAGCTTATCTTTATAGTGAAGTGTTAGAGAGGAACGCTGTTGATGCCACAAGCTTTTTCAGAGCTTCTGATACTGTTTCACTTTGCTAAAAGATTTGTCGCTATTAGAAAGCGACGTTACTTTCCCATTAGTGTTGTTTTAAAGCTGTGGTGATGGGTTTTGTTTCTCATAAAAGTTTATTTATAATATCACGCTTACTTATAGGGATATTTTATGATTGAAGTGAAGGGCTTAAATAAGCAGTTTGCTGCCAACGTTGTTTACAATGATTACAATAAGGTGTTTAGCAGCCAAAAAGTGTGTATTGATGCACCTAATGGCCAAGGTAAAACAACGTTGTTGATGATGTTGGCAGAGCTCGAAACGCGCCAAAGTGGGCAGATTTTATTTTCTAAAAAAGCATTAACCGAACCACATAAACAAGTTGCTATAGCCTCAGACTGTATTGCTTTACCTGACTTTCTTACGGCAAAGCAAATTATTAACTTGTCCGTAAATACGCTGGGTTGTGATTGGCCAACGACAATAATAGATGGGTTTAATTTCAATGAATTTTTAAATACTCGTTTTGATGCGCTGTCGTCAGGTAATCAAAAGAAATGCCAGTTAATTTTAGCGCTTATGCGTGATGCACCTTATTTATTTCTAGACGAACCCAGCGCAGCACTTGATCAAGCCAGTATTCAGTATTTATTAGTACTGCTTGATGAATATCTAATAGATAAGCCCAATGGGCAAATAGTCATCACCTGCCATGAACCAGCGCCATTTATTGAGCGTGGCTTTGAGTGTATACCGTTATGATTGCAAATTTAAAACAATCAATCGGGCAATATCGCTCTTTTATGGATTATCGTTATCAGGCTTACAAAACTGAACTCACGCAATTATTGTTACAACTAAAAAGCTTTGGGTTGTTATTTTTAGTGGTGTTAGGCTCGTCAGTGTTGGGTTTGATATTGCTACTTTTTTTAGGCCTTGGAAAAATTATAGACAGCAGCGCAGCACCCCAATACGGTGCACAAATGGCTTTATTTTATTTGTTACTTCAAAGTGTGATGCTCAGCGCAATGAAGTCAGCAATTAAAAATAGTAAGCAGCGGTTATTTCAGCAAACTATTGCACGATCAGTTTGGTTATATTTAGTCGATATTAAACTATTAACGCTCAGTAATGCATGGCTTATAGCCAGTGTATTAATTGCGCTAGATTTAACACTGTCACAATGGGTTAAAGTACCGCATTTTATTGTATTTATGTTGCTGCAGTTTAGCTTGGGCGTTTTGTGTTTATACAAACCCAGCGCACTGGTATATGGTTTTTTATTTAGCACGATATTAGTGCTGGTTCCTATTCATATGCAGCCGCTCACTTATCATATGGGCTTTGCTTTATTGTTTGCGCTGAGCCTTTTTGTCCCCGTGGTTAATGTTAACGGGCGTATTGCAGTAAGTTCATTATTGGGCTTTTGGTTTTGTTATTTATTAAACCATTGTTGGACACTTGTTTGGCGCGTGTCGTTACTTTTATGTGTATTCATGGCATCAGCTGCGCTAATAAACGAACGTGCTGATTTAGTACCTATACTTGTGATATTAGCCATGGCTTTTATTGTACTCTTTAGTAGTTCATTGCAATTTGATTGCGGTAGGGTGTATGAGCAGTATCGATTATTTTTTAAAACATGCGAGCAAGAACGCGCCTTTTATATTAGCCAGTTTTTACCTAGCATATTGCTGTTTTTATTATCCACAATAAGTTATAGCGTTATTTTTGGTTACACTCATATTGTATTATTTGTCATTGGAAATATGTGGTGTGTATTACAGGTTTACCTTGCACAAAAAAAACCAGCGCATTATGCGCTGGTTTGGCTAATTTCAACAGGGTTGCTGCTAGCTTTACTAAATTAGTTAAGCGGCATCTGCCTTTTTAGATTTAGCTTTGCTATTACGCGCTGCTTTGCCGGCAAGTAAATCGGCAGGGTCAAAGTCGTCAACGTTAATAACGTCTAAGCGAGCTTGCTCAACAGCTGCTAACTTATCAGCTTCAGCTTGGCTTAAAATGCCGGCTTCTAAGCCCATTTGCGCCACTTTATCAAGTTGGAAGAATGGCAATTTAACGCCTTTCTCTTTACATACGCGTTCAAATAAAGGCTCTACCTCTAGTACGTCTTTAAGCGTTTGCTCTTGACGACCTACAAGGTTAAGCGGCTCGTTTGTAAGGTATACATAGCTTGCTAAACGATTACGCGTTTCGCTAGGCACTTGCAGTAATTGCGCTAGCTTATGCTCAAGTTTGTCGGTAGGTTTACGAACCGGGCGACCAAACGGGAATAACAATACTTTTAATACGCCACGAAGTGGTGCAGATGGCATATTGTTGATTAAATCAGCAAGCGCACGTTGACAGTGGTAAAGGTGATCCTGACAGCTCCACTGAACCAGTGCAAAATCTTCTTTTTTACGGCCTTCGTCGTTATAACGTTTAAGCGTTGCAGACACTAAGTAAAGGTAGCTTAATAAGTCACCTAAGCGTGCTGAAATACGTTCTTTACGTTTAAGTGAACCACCAAATACTGCCATACTTATATCAGACATAAGTGCAAGTGATGCACTAAAGCGTGACGCTATACGGTAAAACTCTGCCGTTTCGTCTTTGTACGGTACGCTAGTAAAGCGAGCGCCAGTAAGTGCAAGCCACTTAGTACGTACAAGGTTAGACATGGTAAAGCCAATGTGGCCCATTAGCGCTTTATCAAATACGTTAAGCGCTTCTTCGCGGTCTTCAATTTCACACGCACTTAGCTCGGTAAGTACAAATGGATGACAACGAATAGCACCTTGACCATAAATAATCATATTACGGGTCAAGATGTTTGCACCTTCAACGGTAATGGCAATAGGTGCACCTTGATAGCCACGACCCAAATAGTTATTTGGCCCAAGCATGATCCCTTTACCGCCTAGCACGTCCATTGCATGAATGGTCGACTCGCGCATTTGCTCAGTAAGGTGATATTTAATAATAGCTGAAACAACCGATGGTTTTTCACCTAAATCTACGGCCCCCGTAGACATGCTAACTGCTGCATCAGAGCTGTAAGCGTAACCTGCAAGTTTAGCCATTGACTCTTCAACACCTTCCATTTTACCAATTGGTAAGCGGAACTGACGACGAATACGGCTGTATGCACCTGTTGCTGTTGCAATTGTTTTAATGCCACCGGCAGAGTTTGACGGCAATGTAATTGCACGGCCCACCGATAAACATTCAACCAGCATACGCCAGCCTTGGCCAGCCATTTCTGGGCCACCAATAATGTAATCCAGGGGTACAAATATGTCTTTACCGCGGGTCGGGCCATTTTGGAACGGCACATTAAGCGGGAAGTGACGACGACCAATTTCAACACCAGGCGTGTTAGTTGGAATAAGTGCACAGGTAATGCCCGGCTCTTTGTTGTCGCTTAGTAAACCATCTGGATCTTGTAGTTTAAAGGCAAGACCAAGTACAGTGGCCACAGGAGCAAGGGTAATGTAACGCTTGTTCCATGTAAGGCTTACACCCACCACTTCTTCGCCATTCCATTGCCCTTTACATACTACACCGTAGTCTGGAATTGAGCTTGCATCAGAACCTGCCTCTGGCGAAGTAAGAGCAAAACATGGAATTTCTTGACCGCTTGCTAAACGCGGTAAGTAATGATTTTTTTGATCTTCAGTACCGTAGTGCTGTAATAACTCACCTGGGCCTAACGAGTTAGGTACACCAACAATTGACGAAAGCAATGTTGATTTACTGGTTAGTTTTTGCAGTACACACGATTGTGCAAATGCAGAGAATTCTAAGCCGCCGTATTCCTTTTTAATGATCATGGCAAAGAATTTATTATCTTTTAGATATTGCCATACGTCCTGAGGTAAATCAGTTAGCTCATGCGTAGCTTCCCAATCGTCCAGCATACTACATACAACTTCAACAGGGCCGTCGATAAATGCCTGCTCTTCAATAGTAAGTTTTGGAACTGGATACTGGTGAAGCTTTTTCCAATCTGGGTTACCACAAAATAAATCAGCTTCCCACCAAGTTGTACCGGCATCAATAGCTGACTTTTCGGTGTCAGACATGCTCGGTGTAACTTTTTTGAAGACCTTGAAAATAGGCTTGATAATATATTGCTGACGAATGCCAGTAACTGAAAGAGGCACTGCGATGATTAAAAAAATCACCCAGCTAATTAAACCAAAAGCACCAGCAAAGGTACCAATTAATAATGTTGCGGCAGAAACACCAAGTGCTGTGTTCCAACTCGCTCTGTGGTAAAGCGCAATGCTGAGCAGTGCGATTAAACCGAGTGTAAATATGAGTGTCATTGCTAATTCCTTAATAGAGGTCAGACCACCTCGTTTAGAGTAGCGCTAGTAACGCTAAGTTTCAAGTACATTACTTAGATTAAAGTGTAGTTATCGGTACGATTATTACAATGTGTTGTATGTTATACGAACAGTTTAACGGTAATGGTTTATTTTGGCTTATCATAAAAAATATAAGCGTTAAAAAAATCAATTAATCTAGTAGTAATATAAGTTTAATTAAGTAAATATACTTATGATGATCAGTGTACGCTTATTAAAAATAGAACGATATTCTATGTTTAGCTTTTTAAAGGTTTATTTATTTTATGTGTGAATTACTTGGCATGTCAGCCAATGTGCCAACGGATATTTGTTTTAGTTTTTCAGGGTTGTTGGAGCGTGGGGGAAATACGGGGCCACATAAAGACGGCTGGGGCATTACTTTTTATGAAGGCAAAGGTTGTAGAACCTTTAAAGATCCCGAGCCAAGTTACCAGTCAGAAATAGCTAAATTAGTTAAAGCTTATCCGATTAAAAGCGTATCAGTTATTAGCCACATTCGCCAAGGAAATCGAGGTCGGGTATGTCTTGAAAATACTCATCCGTTTACTCGTGAGTTGTGGGGGCGTGAAATAACCTATGCTCATAACGGGCAGCTTTCAAATTATCATGATTTAAAACCTGAATATTATCGACCTGTGGGTAATACCGATAGCGAGTTGGCATTTTGCTGGTTGCTTGACAAAATTCGTGAAAAGTACCCGCAGCGACCAAGTAATATGGCGTCGGTTTTTAGATATGCGGCTAAGCTTTCGCATACGCTACGTGAAAAAGGCGTGTTTAATATGTTATTGACCGATGGTGTATTTGTTTTAGCGTATTGTACTAATAATTTACATTATATAACGCGCCGTGCGCCATTTGGTAAAGCAACACTTATTGATGCTGATATGGTGGTCGACTTTCAACAAGAAACCACGCCAAACGATGTGGTAACGGTGATAGCAACAAGGCCGCTAACCAACGATGAACGCTGGCAAAAAATGCAGCCAGGAGAGTTTGCGTTATTTAAAATGGGTGAATTAATGTAGGTTGGTAGAGTAAAACGAAACCCAACTTAAAGTTTCAAATTTAAGTATTGAAATGAAAAGCCCAAGTTATGGTTATCACACTTGGGCGTTTCGTATTGCATCTTGTAAGTAATTTATTTGGGGGTTATTTCGTTTTTAACTTGTGCAGGTAAAGCCGGTGGATTGATCACGGTAAACGATTTCATCTGCACTTCAAACTGTTCCACACCTTTTTCACCTTTCCACATGCGCACAAGCATATAATCCATTTCTGGGGCAAACCAGGCTAAAGCTTGGCGTTTATCGTTATCATATAAGCGTTTAACTTTCACTGCTTCTACATTACCTATAGGCAAGGAAATCATTTCGGTTTCTACCACTTCAAAGTCGTAGTCACGGCAATTACCTTTTTTATCAACCAGTGGAAACGAAAAACTGGTTTTTCCTTTTTTAAGACCCTCACGAACTTGTACTTGATAAGAAATACCATCTTGGAAGTTGTCATGCCATTGGCATTTTAGCGGGTAGTCGCTGGTGTTACTGTTGACAGTTTGTGTTTGACGATCAAAGTTAATTTCATACTTTTTGTCAGGCCCAGTCCCCGTGCGGATCATAGCGTACTGAATAGGCTCTACTTTATCGTTAGCAAAGCTAAAAGTTGATGACTCTTGACGTGAGTCAGAGAAAATCATCCATTCAATATCGCTATGGTAAGTGACTTGGTAATCATTATTATCGAGTTTTTTAAGCGTCCGCTCGGCTTTACCATGATTTGCGCCTTTGCGCAAAATATCGTAGCTGGCTTGATACTGGGTTAACTCACCTGCAATCAGGCTGGTAGGAAGTAATAAAGTGCCCGCACATAATAGCAAGGCACTTAATTTTTTATTTTGGGTAGTGCGCGCCGTGTGCAGGAAGTTGTTTTTCGTCAAGAACTGCATAATCTGCTTCCATCGTAAGTCGTTGTTCACTGAACCACTTGATCACCAAAGGATAAATTATGTGCTCTTGCGCATGCACACGCTTAGCGAGCGTGTCTGCTGTATCGTCTGCAAATACAGGCACTTTGGCTTGAAGAATAACGGGTCCGCCGTCTAATTCTTCAGTTACAAAGTGAACACTAACGCCGTGAACGTCGTCTTTTGCATCAATTGCTCTTTGGTGGGTATTCAGCCCCTGGTACTTAGGCAACAAAGATGGATGAATGTTCAACATTTTTCCAACATATTTTTGCACTAAGTTAGGAGTTAGAATACGCATAAACCCAGCTAATACAACTAGATTTGGTTCAAAAGAGTCAATTATATGCATTAACTGGGCATCGTACGCTTCGCGTGAGTCAAACTCTTTATGACTCAGCACGTGTGTGGCAATACCTGCATTTTTTGCACGCTCTAACCCATAAGCGTCTGCTTTGTTACTAATAACAGCCGTTATATGGGCGTTTATCTCGCCGCTTTCACAGGCGTCTATAATGGCTTGTAAATTTGAGCCACTGCCTGAGATCAAAACTACTAGACGAGTGGGTGCCATTACGCAGCACCACCTACAATTTCAACTTGCTCTTCGCCAGCAACTGCATCTTGGATTTCACCAAGGTGCCATGCGTTCTCGCCAAGATCTTTTAAGATATTTAAGCTATTTTCAAGCTCATCCGCAGGTACAACTAACACCATGCCTACACCACAGTTAAATGTGCGGTACATTTCGTGTGTTGTAATGTTGCCGTTTTCTTGCAACCAGCTAAACACACTTGGCCATTGCCAGCTATCACCTTTAACAACCGCTTTAGCAGATTCAGGTAATACGCGTGGGATATTTTCCCAAAAACCGCCACCAGTAATATGCGAAAGGGCATGCACGTCTACTTGCTTGAACAACTCAAGTAATGGTTTAACGTAAATACGTGTTGGTTCTAAAAGGTGCTCACCTAAGGTTTTGCCATCAATCACTTGATTAGTATCAGCGTTAGAGACTTCTAAAACTTTACGAATTAAAGAGAAACCATTTGAGTGAGGACCGCTAGATGCAAGGGCAATAAGTTGATCGCCTGCAGCTACTTTAGTGCCATCAATAATTTTTGATTTTTCTACCACACCTGTACAAAAGCCTGCCATGTCGTAGTCTTCACCATCATACATACCTGGCATTTCAGCTGTTTCGCCACCAATTAGGGCACAACCTGAAATTTCACAACCTTTACCAATACCGGTTACTACGTCGGCTGCTGTGTCTACATCTAGTTTACCCGTTGCATAGTAATCTAGAAAAAACAGGGGTTCAGCGCCTTGTACTATTAAATCATTTACACACATCGCAACTAAGTCGATACCTACAGTATCGTGCTTTTTAAGGTCAATTGCTAAACGTAACTTAGTGCCTACACCATCGGTGCCTGCTACAAGTACGGGTTGCTTATAACCTTCAGGAATTTCGCAAAGTGCGCCAAAACCACCAATTCCGCCCATCACTTCAGGACGACGAGTTTTTTTAACTACGCCTTTAATACGCTCAACAAGAGCATTACCAGCGTCGATATCTACGCCCGCGTCTTTATAGCTTAGAGACTGTTTTTGTTCGCTCACAGGTTTTCCTCAAAATAGTTGTTTTGATGCTTACTTAGAAACGCGCGTATTTTACAACAATTGCAAGGGCGCGGCTAGTTGAAATCTGGATTTGATTTTAAAGACAAGGACAGTTGTCCGCTAGTTGCTGTATTAGTAAACAAAAAAGCGCCCAATGGCGCTTTTTAATATGGAAATAAAAAATTAATACTACGAATTAGGCTTTAGCTGTAAGTATCGCTCTAAGTGGTGCAGGGTAGCCTTCAATGGTTTTACTGGTGTCAGCGGGGTCTAAAAAGTCAACTAAAGATTCGTTTTCCATCCAGTCAGTTTTACGCTGCTCGTCGAGCGTTGTAATAGCACAATCTTTAATCTGCACATCTTTAAAGCCAACACGTTCCATCCACAATTTTAATGCCGCAGTGCTTGGAATAAACCATACATTACGCATTTTCGCGTAGCGGTCGGTCGGTACTAATACGGTGTTTTCATCGCCTTCAATCACTAATGTTTCAAGCACGAGTTCTCCGCCTGGGCGAAGCTGTGCTTTTAATTGCGCTAAAAAGTCGATAGGGGAACGACGATGATAAAGCACCCCCATTGAAAAAACCGTATCAAACGCTTTGAGCTCTGGCAGGGCTTCTACACCTAATGGTAACAAATGCACGTTTTCATCTGGGTTAAAGTGTTTAATTGCCTGAAACTGACATAAAAATAAGTCAGAGGGGTCAATACCCACTACAAACTGAGCACCTTCACCGCGCATACGCCATAGGTGATACCCAGAGCCACAACCAATATCTAATACAGTACGGCCTTTTAATGGCTCAATATGCGGCAGAAGTCGATCCCATTTCCAGTCACTGCGCCATTCGGTGTTTATTTCAATACCATGTACAGTAAAGGGACCTTTTCGCCATGGCATCATGCGTTTTAATAAATGCGTAGCTTGTTTTTGCTCGCCTTCGCTCATCTCACCCGATGCGCCAATTTCTACTTTAGTAGCAATATCAACGTGGGTTGTTTTTACTTCAGGCAAATTTTTAAGTACTTTTTGCCATTTTGGTAAATCACCATGGCTTGCCTCGTTTTGCCAATGTTTTAATTGACCGGGCAGGGTTTCTAGCCAGTGGCTAAGCGGGCTTTGTGCAATTGCTGCGTAAAATTGGTTAAACCATTGAGACATACATTACTCTTTTTATTTAATTGCTACCATTGAGCAAAAATTAAAACATTGATACCACACCTGCGTTTGGCTAAAACCAATGTCGCTTAAACGATTAAAGTGCGTGCTCAGCGTATCGGGGCGCATTACGTTTTCAATGGCTGTACGTTTTTGGCTTATTTCAAGCTCTGAATAGCCATTGTGGCGTTTAAAGTCGTGGTGCAAATCAATTAATAGGTTATCGCACTGCTCGTTTTCGGCTTTAATTTTTTCGCTAAGGAGTAGTACGCCACCGGGTTTTAAGTTAGCGTAAATTTTTTCAAGCACGGCTTGGCGCTGTAAAGGCGGAATAAATTGCAAGGTAAAGTTCATGGCCACAACCGACGCATTTTGAATCTCAAGCTCGTTAATATCGCCCAAAGTTACTGTAACCGGCACGTCTGACTTAAAGCCTTGTAAATGAACCTTGCAGCGCTCAACCATAGCTTGTGAGTTATCTACAGCAATAATATGGCAGTTGTCGGTACGAATATTACGGCGCATACTTAGAGTAACCGCACCAAGCGAGCAACCTAAGTCGTAAAGGTTTGAATTACTTTGCGCATATTCTCCCGCCAATTTACCCATAGTGCTGACAATGGTGGCGTATCCAGGCACAGAGCGCTGGATCATATCCGGAAAAACTTCAACCACATTTTGGTCAAAGCTAAAATCTTTTACTTGTTGCTCAGAGGCGTAAATACTGTCTTTTATACTCACTAAGGCAGTCTCTTTAAAAATAATGGCACTATTTTAACATTTTATACTGGATAGTCAGTGATAAATTCAGTAGCTTGGCTAGAATTATGAATAATAAGTATAAAAGAGAACGTTAAATGAGCAAAAGTAAGGTAATTAGCACAGACGATATATTAGCAACCCTATGTCATTCAGTGACGGAGGTACTATCATCAGCCAGTGCTAACGAAATTAGCTACTCGGCTATGGTGCAAAAAATAACGCGCACTTGTATGCGCCCAGATATTGGCTGTTTTGTATTATTTGATGGTGGCTTTACAGGGTTGGTTGTAACTAATTTTACAGCGCAAGCCGCAATGGAAATTTACGGCGATTACATGCGCAACATGGGCATGCCAGAAGAAGAAATTGCCCACAGTCATTTATCAGATGACGTTTCAAATGTAATGGGCGAGCTAATGAACCAAATAGTGGGCGACTTCACGTCAAAAGTGCGTGAACAGCTGCATACCTCTATTACCCAAAATCAGCCAAAAATGATGGCTATTAATAAACAAGTGCAAATATCGGTTGATACCACTATGGATAGACCACAAGCACGTCGTGTAACCTTCACCACGAGCAAGCAAAATATCTTCTATTTAGAGTTAGCGATGGATAAAACAGAGTTCATCAAGCTACATGACTTTGATATTATCGAAGCAGTAGACCCAGATGACATCATCGAAAACGAAGCAAAGCATAAAGCAGAAAAACAAAAAGCTGCGGACAATGCAAAAGCCAGTGATGCAGATGACGACTTTATGGCCGAGCTTGGTTTGTAAATCTACGGAGCTTTACAGCTTTAAGTTTTAAGTAACACAATAAAAGCGCGAGTTCATCTTGCGCTTTTTGGTTTATGAGGGTTATTGCCTTAAGTAATTTTTGGTAAATCTCGTTGCGATATAAAAAGCAACTAATGTTATTAGTGTTGTTTTTTTTGTGTAGCCAAAAATAAATAGGGTAACCTATGCATACGACCCAAACCGGCCACAAAAATGATTGAGAAACAATTAATAGATTTATAATAGCTATCAGAGCAAATAAACACGCTACTTTTTGATGCGGGGTTAAACGCTCTTGAAAAGCAAGCCGTCCGATAATTACCATAGTAATTGGCATGATAAAGTAGCCTAATGAAACCGCTAGACCATATCCATTTACGGGTGCCCACATGAATAGCCATAATTGTGCACCAACTAAAAAAGATGAAAGGAGCCGTGTTAGCCAAAAATACTTTTCATATCGCACCCTCGTTTATATGCCGAGTACAAGTGGCCAGTAACCTTTTAGTAGAATAAAAACAGTTAAAAATGGCACCGTAAATAAAACCCGCCAACCATATGTTTCGTGACCTTGAAGTTCATTTAACAGTGAAGTGTAAGCAAACATTAGTGCAAAAAGTGCTGATGAAATTATATTTAAAGTAACGCCTAATGAAGTTTTATTAGAGCTTTGCATAGTCGGTATATAGAAGATATTTGTGATAATTTTTTTCATGAAAACGATAATATCAAATCATTTAGAACCACCGTTGTACTAGAACGCGTTAAATCGAGTTTAAATGTGCTTTAAATACACTTGTGGTGATAATCAATTACTTTATGATGAAATGATTTATATTTTTGAATAACGAACTCAAAAAATTTTTAGATAGTGGATGAGGAGCTGCAATTGCCTAGCGTCTAACCCAAGCCGTTTATATAAGCACTTGGGTTATAGTCATTGAGTGTTTAGCGGATAATCATTTGCTCACGCTCAGGGCCTACAGATACCATACTCACAGGCACGCCCATCAGTGCTTCGATGCGTTCAACATAGTGCTGAGCGGCCGCAGGCAGACTGTCAAAAGTACGACAACCGGTAATATCTTCATCCCACGCTGGCATGCTTTCATAGATTGGCGTTAAAGCGGCTGTTTGTGGCCAAATAGGATTTTCGCTGTGATCGCCTGCATAACCAACACAGATTTTTAAATCCGTCATGCCCGATAGGCAATCAATTTTAGTTAATGCAATTTCAGTAGCAGCTTGTAGTTCAACTCCATTACGCGTGGCAACAGCATCAAAATAACCCATATCACGTGGGCGACCAGTTACTGCACCATACTCATTGGCGCTTTCGCGAAAATTCTCTTGCTCCGCCATTGCGGTAACGAGTGTACCTGTGCCAACAGATGAACTAAACGATTTAGCTACTGCAATAACACGTTCAGGTCTCAGTGCCGGTAAACCGCTGCCAATTCCTGCATAGGCGGCAGTGACGTTTGATGATGTAGTATAAGGGTATTCGCCATAAACTAAATCACGGCCAGCGCCTAGTTGCGCTTCAAATAATAAGTTTGCATCTTGCTTTTGTAGCGCTTTTAAAGGCTCTGTTACATTACAAATAAATTCACGCCAAGGAGCGCTGACAGCTAATAACCACTCAGTCATTTGTTCAGCTGTTTGTGAAAAATCACAGCTTGGGTAAAGGGCTTTTAGCTGTGGCATTTTCCAATCAAGCATAAATTGAATACGCTCTAATAAAACCTCTGGCTGATTTAACCAGCCAACTAAAATGCCTTTTTTCATTACGCGGTCGCCGTATGCAGGGGCAATACCTTGGCGAGTTGAGCCGTAAGCGGCATCACCTAAACGTACTTCTTCAAGTGTATCTTCAAGAGCGTGTAGCGGTAAACACAGGGTTGCACGATCAGAAATGCACAGTTTTACCTCAACGCCAGCGGTTTTAACTTCAGCGATTTCTTCGCTTAATGCGCCAGGGCTTATCACCATGCCAGGGCCTAATACGGCAATACAATCAGGATTAAAAATACCACTTGGTAATTGGTGTAATTTAAACGTACCAAACTCATTCACAACGGTATGACCGGCGTTGTTACCACCTTGAAAGCGAATACTTGCAGATGCATCCTCTGCTAAAAAATCGACGATGCGGCCCTTGCCTTCATCACCCCAGTTTGCACCTACAACAACAATTGACGGCATAAATTTCTCTCCAAATTGATTGAATGAATATGGTATGCGCACTATCTAAATAAGAGAAATTAATTATAATTATTATCCTGATAAGAATTTCATATCGATTTTAGATAGTTAAGGTCATCAAAATGTTAGATATTCATTGGTTAAAAACCTTTGTCACATTAGCACAACTAAAGCATTTTGGTAAAACCGCCAATGCGCTGCATATGACACAGCCCAATGTTAGCTTGCACATTAAGCAACTAGAAAAAATGACACGGGCGAAACTGATCGAGCGTAATCCGTTTAGTTTGACGCAAGCAGGTTTACGGCTATTGCAGTCTGGGCAAAAAACTTTGTGGGAATTACAGGTTTGCCAGTCTGATTTAAATGCGATAAATGATCTACGCCAAGGCACCCTAACGATTGCTGCAAGTGATATTATTTCTCGGTTGTTGTTGATTGAGCCGTTCCAGCTATTTAAACGTCAGTTTCCAGGAATTGACTTTACTTTGCTCAATACTACCTCATCACAAGCATCGGCGTTGGTGAAAAGTGCGGAGGCTGATCTTGGTTTTGTTATTGCGCAAAAAGAAAGTGAACCACTGCATTTTACGCAATTGCAGCAGATAAAGTGGTGTGCGCTAGGTAATCATTTACAGCTATGGCAGCAAGCTAAAAATAACAACACTATAACGCTGACTGAGCCGCCAACATTAATTTTACTCGGCCATGATACGCGTACAAGAGAGTTACTTGATAGCGCATTACCGTCTTTAAACTTACCGAATTATCGGGTAATGGAAGTGGGCAGTGTGGATGCACAAATTGATTGGGCTGAAGCGGGCTTTGGTGTTGCGATTGTGCCGGAGTTTTCACTGCGCAGTAAAGCAAATTTAACCACTACAGTCACCGCCTTACCCAAGTTTCCAACCACCAGTCTAGGCTACATTGTGCGGCAAAATCAGGTGCTGTCAAAAGCGATAAAACAATTGCTACATTGGGTGAGTGAAGAGATCTCACGTAGTTATCGCTAACAAGCGGTATTAGTTAATTTTCACAACAAAAAGTGTAAAGTTTTCATGCATATATTAAGGTGCAGTGCTGGTGGCTTTAAAGCTACAATTATTACAGATTTATGCGGACTCTCTGCTGAATGAGCTATTTTAAGAATTTAATAACAAAATTTATAATTATGATGCAACAGCGGCCAGGTTTATTGGCAGTATTTGCGTTTTGTAGTGGGGTCGCAAGTTATGTATTGGTTGAACGTAAAGAGTCATTCTCGCAAATTATTGCCATATTGTTGATAGTTAGTTGGCTATGGTTGATTGTTGATAACTGGCTACGTGATAAAGTTGAGCAACGTTTTGGCGTGGCTATTTCTCCTAATGTTATGCGCTTTGCTCTGCAAATGGTGCAACAGGAAAGCCTTTTTTTTGCGCTGCCATTTTTTCTCGCGGCGACTTCTTGGAATCATCCGCAAGCTATATTTACTTCGTTAATTATTCTCTGTGCGTTTATATCAGTTGTTGATCCACTGTATTATAAAAAATTAGCTAAACACAGTGTTCTCTTTACGGTATTTCATAACTTTGCATTGTTTGTGGCCATTTCAGTCACTTTACCAATTTTACTTAACCTTACGACAAGCCAAAGCATAGAGATAGCCTTGATCACTGCCATTATTTTTACCATTCCTAGCTTAGGTAACTTAATGCCTAACGCGCGTTGGTGGCGTTTTCCTTTGTTAGTTGTATTATTGAGTGCACTTAGTGTTGGTTTATGGCAGCTACGTAGCTGGGTACCGCCAGCAGCGTTGCGCTTAACTGATATCACGTTATCCCATGAAGTCGATATTCAGCAACGCAAGCCCATCGGTAACGTTAAGGTGTTAGATGTAGATACATTAAGACGTGAAGGTTTATATAGTTGGACAGCGGTAAAAGCGCCAAGAGGGTTAAACGAAAAGATTTTTCATGTTTGGACCCTTAATAACCAAGTCGTAGATCGAATTGCATTAAATATTACAGGTGGACGAGAGCAAGGCTATAGAGCATGGACCCACAAAATGAACTTTCCAGCAGATCCAGCTGGGAAATGGCAAGTACAGGTTGTTACTGAATCAGGGCAACTAATAGGATTAGCTAAATTTACAGTGGGTTCATAATTGATAGGCTTATAAATACATTAGGGTGAATAAGGGTTGTTATTTTGCTCAACTAACACGCAAAACATACGCAAATCTAGTTCTAGCTGATGGTACTGCGGCTCCATATGGCAGCATAATTTATAAAAGCCTTTGTTATGATCTTTTTCTTTAAAATGCGCGAGTTCGTGCACCACTAATGCTTTTAATAATGGTTCCGGTGCGTGTAGTAAATCGCTGTTGATAGCTAAATCGTGCTTACGGGTTTTACCTTGCATACGATACGTGTGTGTTCCGAGTGCATTGGTGACCATATCGCCTTGTTTTTTAAATGCTGCGCGGCCAAACGGCGGTGCATTTTTTAAATACTGTTTTTTAAGCTCAGTGGCGTAGCTATACAGTAACTTATCACTGGTAATGCGATGCGCCTGCGGGTACTTTTTAAGTAAATACTCACTTACCTTTCCTGCTTTCATTAGTCCTAATACTTGCTCAACGATATTGGCAGGGTAGCCGGTAAAGTAACGTGCGTATTCACTCATTATTGTCTCTGTATTTTGAATTTATTTTTAAAAAAGTGCTTGCTGGTGGGCTTCTTTCTCGCCACTAAATGGATTGAGTACGTTGTGATTATACCCCAAATCTTGGCAAAACTGGCGAGCCAGTAAAGGCGCTTCGCGGTTATCAGCCGTATGAAAAAATACATAGGGGCTTTTGCCCTCATTTAGCCACTGGGTTACTTTGCTAAGCCAAGGCTGATAAAAGGTCTTATAATCGTTTTCTAAGTTAGCAATAACGAAGCGCGCCATAGGCTGCGAGCCCGTAGCAATAGCGTGAACTGGTAAGTGGGGCTTTTTTTGTTGGGCGTCTATTAGCGCTTCGGTGGTTGGCTTTACTGCAAAGAGCGCCCGAGTATCCATAGCAATACGGTTTATATTATTTGCCATTAAAAGCTGATTAAGTGCGATTTCGGCCTCACCTTTTTTGAAAAAATCAGGGTGGCGTACCTCAACCCCATAGTTTAGCTCTTTAGGAAGTAACTCAATAAAAGCGGCAAGCTTAGTTAAATGTTGTGGCGCAAACGCTTTAGGTAATTGCAGCATTATTTGCCCTGTTTTTTCAAATAGAGGGGCGAATAAATTAAGCCAATTAGTTAGCTCATTTTGCACGTTAGTAAGTTGGAGTTCGTGACTAAAGCGCTGATGAAACTTAAAGGTAAATTTAAACTCATCGGGTACACTGGCAGCCCATCGTAATACGGTGTCAGGCGAGGGATCGGCATAAAAACTGGTGTTACCTTCTACCGAATTAAAATGCTGCGCATATTCGCTAAGCATATCGGCATTTTTACACTGGCGTGAAAATAAATTTCCTTTCCATGCGCTGCTCGACCACTGCGGGCATCCAATATATAGCATACAAACAAAAGCCTTGATATAAAGTGCCGGTAGTGTAACAAATAACAAAACAGTGCGCTGTAAATTCCACCCCGAAAGGTAAACACGCCCTAGCATCTTCAACCTACTTGGGTATAATGCAGGGCTTAATTTGATTATTTTGAATTGCTAGCGGCTTTATTTTCATTTTGGTGTTTATAAAAACTTTTAAAACAACAGTGTTTAACCGCTATATGCCTTTTATCTGACAGGAAAACTATGCGCTCTATATACTGCGGACAGCTAAATAAAACTCACGTAGATCAGGAAGTTGAACTATGTGGCTGGATCAACAAACGACGTGACCTTGGTGGACTTATCTTTGTCGATTTACGCGATAGAGAAGGTTTAGTACAAGTTGTATTCGATCCGGAAGTTGAAGGATTAATGGAAACAGCTAACAAACTTCGTCAAGAATTTTGTGTGCAGTTAAAAGGGGTTGTTCGTGCACGCCCAGACAGCCAAGTAAATAAAGACATGGCAACCGGCGAAGTAGAAATTTTAGGTACTGAGCTAACTATTATCAACCGCTCTGAGCCGCTTCCGCTTGATTTTAATCAAACAAACTCAGAAGAGCGTCGTTTAAAATATCGTTACTTAGATTTACGTCGTTTAGAAATGAGCGACCGTATTAAATTACGTGCTAAAGCAAGCAGCTTTGTTCGTCGCTTTTTAGATGAAAATGGCTTTTTAGATATCGAAACGCCAGTACTAACTAAAGCAACGCCAGAAGGTGCGCGTGATTACTTAGTGCCAAGTCGAGTACACAAAGGTAGCTTTTACGCATTACCGCAGTCGCCACAGTTATTTAAGCAATTGTTGATGATGTCGGGCTTTGACCGTTACTACCAAATTGTTAAATGTTTCCGTGATGAAGACTTACGTGCAGACCGTCAACCTGAATTTACTCAAATAGATTTAGAAACCTCGTTCATGAGCTCTGATCAAGTACGCGGTATAACTGAAAAAATGATTCGTGAAATGTGGCAGTCATTACTAAATGTTGATTTAGGTGATTTCCCAGTTATGCCTTACTCTGAAGCAATGAGCTTATATGGTTCTGATAAGCCAGACTTACGTAACCCAATGAAGCTAATTGATGTAGCCGATTTAGTAAAAGACGTAGAGTTTAAAGTATTCTCAGGTCCAGCAAATGATGAAAAAGGCCGTGTTGCAGTACTAACGGTACCAGGTGGCGCATCACTTTCTCGTAAGCAACTAGATGACTACACTAAGTTTATCGGTATTTACGGTGCTAAAGGTTTAGCATGGATGAAAGTAAATGACCGCGATGCAGGCGTTGAGGGCGTGCAATCGCCAATCGCTAAATTCTTAAATGAAGATGTGATCACGCAGTTACTTGAACGTACTAATGCACAAACAGGCGATATCATTTTATTTGGTGCGGATAAACGCAACACCGTAAATGAAGCCATGGGCGCACTTCGTTTAAAAATTGGTATTGATTTAAAAATCACTAATTTAGATAGCTGGGCACCACTTTGGGTTGTTGACTTCCCAATGTTTGAAGAAGATGACGAAGGCACATTACACGCTGTACACCATCCATTTACTGCACCAAAAGATATTAGTGCCAGTGAGCTTGAAGCAAACCCAGCAGCGGCTATTTCAGATGCTTACGATATGGTATTAAACGGCTACGAAGTGGGCGGTGGCTCGGTACGTATTCACAATGCAGATATGCAAGAAGCGGCATTTAGAATTTTAGGTATTGAAGCGCAAGAGCAGCAAGATAAATTTGGTTTCTTACTTGACGCACTTAAATACGGCACACCGCCGCATGCAGGTTTAGCGTTCGGTTTAGACCGTTTAGTTATGTTGTTATGTGGTACTGATAACATTCGTGACGTTATTGCTTTCCCTAAAACCACACAAGCATCGTGTTTATTAACCGATGCACCAAGCAAAGCTAACAACGATTCGCTGACAGAGCTTGCAATTAGTGTAGTTGAGAAAGAATTACCAAGCGCAGAATAAAGCTAGTTTTTAGTTAGATAAAAACCCCTTAGGCTAAATACCTAAGGGGTTTTTTGTTCGGCAAAACCCAATTTAGGTGCTTTATTTTTATGAGCGAGCTATTTAAAAAAAGTCATTATTTTGATCAGTCATTTTCAAACTTTACAGCAAATGCAAAGCGCTTTAGCGATATTGAGTTTGAACAATGTCAGTTTATTGATTGCGATTTTAGTTACAGTCAATTTAGTGCCTGTCGGTTTATAGGGTGTGAGTTTATAAACTGTAATTTGAGTGAGCTTAACTGGAATTACAGCTCGCTAGAAGAGGTGAGCTTTGCAAATTGTAAACTCAATAGCATAGTGTGGGGGCAAGTAAATTGGCCGCAATTAGCGCTAACGTCACCGGTGAGTTTTAAACAGTGTGAGCTGAGCCATAGTTCGTTTTTTGAATTACAGTTAAAAGCCTTAACAATGACGAACTGTTTTGCCAAAGATGTCGATTTTAGACACGCTAACTTAGCTCAAAGCAACTTCTCGGATACTGATTTTAGAGACAGCCTGTTTCATCAAACTAATGTGAGAAAAGCAAATTTTGTTGGCGCAACGCAATTTAATATTGATATAACAAACAATGATGTGAGTAATGCAAAGTTTGAACGGCTTGAAGCGTTAAATCTATTAACAGGACTTGATATCGAGCTGGTTGATTAGCCGCAAGAGCTTACGGCTAATACGTGTATTTACTATTAGCAAGCAGGGCCATTTTTGTTACGTGCACTAGCAAGTGCGCGGGCTATACTCAGTAGCTCAGGCGAAATATCATCAGCGCCATCTTTAATCAGTTTAGTTACATCACCTGATGAATATAAGCTATCACGCGGTGATTTAATCCCAAGCTCTCTCACAAAGTCTTTGGTTTTACCTGTACTGCCGGTTTCAATAAACTTAAAAATAATGCGTTCGTTGTTACTTTTCGGCTCGGCTTGTAACACTTTAATTTCTTCTTGGTAGGCTTCAATTCTGCTTTGTAGAATGTCGATGCGTTGTTCAATGCTGCTATATGATTTCATGAATGGATTCTTTTGCGATAATAGTAAAACAATAATCGCTATTATCGCACAAATAAGCAAAGGCGCGCGCTAACCTTTATAATAAAAATTAATACTACTTAAAAATATATAGATAATACAATGAAATGCATGTTAAAAATTATAAAAAAGCGTTTAATATTAAGTGCGCTTACTTTAAGTGCTTCGCTATTTGCATCATAAAGTTATGCCCAAGACGATGTAGTGATTGATGATAGTCGTAATCGCTCTATACCTGTAAATATTACCCTACCAACTAACCACCTTAAGTGCAGCGCGCAAGTCAAATGCCCAGTGGTATTTGTAAATGCGGGATATGGCATTAGCCATAATGAATACACCTTTGTAAGTAAGCTATTTAAGCATTGCGGTAGCACATGAGCTTAAAAGTGACCCTGCGCTTAATGGTGCGCAGCCTTATTTGACCACCCGTATGGAAAATTGGCACCGGGGTGTTGTAACACTAAAATTTTTAGTTAATGAGCTAAGTGTTAAATACCCTGAGTATGATTTTACAAAACTCACTTTATTTGGCCACTCAAATGGTGGAGATATCTCAGCCTTGTATACAGCTATTTACCCAAGTGAAGTAAGCCAACTAATTACGCTCGATCACAGCCGCATGTTATTGCCACGCAATAAAAACATACATGTGCTCACACTTCGAGATAGTGATTACCTAACCAATGTGAACGTGCTTTTAACCGACCAAGAGTTAACTGTTTATCCTTTTACACAAACGTTGATAGCAGAATCACGTCATAACGATATGTACGATGGCGGGCCTAAATAGCTGGTGGATAGAATGAGTAAAGAGGTAGCGGCGTTTTTAGAAAATTAAACGATACAGTCAGCTTTTTAAATTAAAATCCTAAAAATAGCGCAGGCCTACTGCGCTATTTTAGTTTTAAGTTACTCTACCAGTTCACTCACCACCAAAGGGCTATTATGTAGCGTTTTATGCACGGGGCATTTATCGGCTATCTCGAGTAATCGATTTCGCTGAGCGTCAGTTAAATCACCTTTTAAGGTTATTTTTCGAGTAATAGCCTCTAAATTCCCGGTTTTTTCGCAATCATCACAATCTTGGTTGTAATTGCGGGTATGGTTGAGCTCTACTTTTACATGCTCTAACGGTAACTCTTTGCGACTTGCATACATGCGAAGTGTCATTGCAGTACACGCTCCAAGCCCAGCGAGTAAATGATCATAAGGGTCTGGGCCTAAGTTTTTACCACCAACATCAGTAGGCTCATCAGCAAGCCATGTATGGTTTTTAGTACTCACGTGCTGAGTGAATTGATGATCTTTTTCTTCAACTAATACACTGCCGTTAGTTAATTTTGCACTATAGGGTGTTTTCTCGTATTTAACATAGCGATTAGCCCACGTAGCAATGACATCGGCTGTGTAGTTAGCGTCTTCTTTATTGCTGAGTAAGTGATCGGCATTATCTAAACTTATAAAGCTTTTTGGATGCTTGGCAGCGGCGTAAATTTTTTCGGCTTCACTAATATTCACGGTGGCATCAATAGGAGAGTGCATAACCAACAAAGCACGCTTAAGCTTGCCTATATGGCTGTTATCGTATTTGGCGATGTCATCTATAAATTGCTTTTTAATCGTAAACTCACGCCCAGCTAAACACACTTTTGCTTCACCCGATTGGTTTATTTCATCTAAATGAGCAGCAAAATTATGGGTAACGTGCTGGGCATCTGATGGCGCGCCTATAGTCGTAATAGCTGACACTTCGGGTATGTGCTCTGCTGCTGCAAGCACCGCAGCACCACCTAAGCTGTGACCTATTAATAACTGAGGTGCTTTAAAGTGTGTTCTTAAATGATTGGCAGCAGCCACTAAGTCTTGAATGTTTGATGAAAAGTTACTGTTAGCAAAGTCACCGTCGCTATTACCAAGCCCTGTAAAATCAAAGCGTAATACGGCAATGCCTTGCTGAGTGAGTGCGCGGCTTATTCGTGTTGCAGCCGCTACATCTTTAGAGCAGGTAAAACAGTGGGCAAATAAGGCATAAAATTTCACCTCACCAGAGGGCTGTTCAAGTTGTCCAGCAAGTTCTAATTCACCGCTTTTAAAAGAGACTTTTTGTCGCATGAGAATACCTTAACTAATTGATAAAGTGTGTGGTGCTGATAAATAAGAGATTGGTACGATGGGATGAAAATTCAATATTGGCATTATTTTGATCTCGATCAAGCTAGAAAGGGCTTGCCAATTGAGTGCGGACATATGTCCTTATAATTTCAAAGGGGTTTGTCTATCCTCGCACAGCATATAAATGCAGCCTTTATTACTTGAATTAAGTAGTTAAGCTATATTTGAATGTAATACCAATTTGCATAAACCTATGATTAATTCAATGTATTAAGTCGTTGTTTATCGGCGTTTAAAAAACCTTATCTAGAACAACTAGATATAATTTTTTTTGCGTAGTTAGCATGTAATATTTAGTTAATTTAATGGATCTTTACTCAAGCGAATTGGTAAATGGCTTCTAACAACCTACTTACTGGAATGTACCATGCAATTACCTACAGTTGATTATAAAGCGGACGATGCGGCTGCGCAATTTGTTGAATCGTTGAGAAATACTGGTTTTGGCGTATTAAAAAACCATCCTATTCCGCAATCTTTAGTTGAGTCTATTTATAAAAATTGGCAAGACTTTTTTAACTCAGAGCAAAAGCATGAGTTTTTATTTTCAAAAGAAACGCAAGATGGCTATTTTCCACCGTCGGTATCAGAAGTTGCTAAAGGCCATACAGTAAAAGACATTAAAGAGTACTTTCATGTTTACCCTAAAGGCCGTGTTCCTGCACAATTAGAAGCTGATGTGCGTGAGTACTACCGTTTAGCTAATGAATTTGCGGCAACATTATTAAGCTGGGTTCAGGCTGAAGCGCCTGAAGAAGTGCGTGCTAAGTTCTCTATCGATTTAAAAGATATGATTGCCCAATCTGAGCAAACGTTGTTACGTATTTTACATTACCCGCCAATGACAGGTGATGAAGAGCCTGGTGCTATTCGTGCTGCTGCGCACGGTGATATTAACTTATTAACCGTACTACCAGCGTCAAACGAGCCGGGTTTACAAGTACAAAAAACCGATGGCGATTGGTTAGACGTGCCATGTGATTTTGGTAGTCTAATTATTAATATTGGTGACATGTTACAAGAAGCATCGGGTGGCTACTTCCCATCAACGATTCACCGTGTAATTAATCCATCGGGTAAAGCAACAACCAAATCACGTATTTCATTACCATTGTTTTTACACCCTCGTCCAGATGTGGTGTTATCGGAACGCTACACAGCAGATAGCTACTTACAAGAGCGTTTACGTGAGTTAGGTGTAAAATAATCCTTTAGCATTTGTAATGCTCAGGTAAATAAAAGCGGCTGTTTAGCCGCTTTTTTAGTATTTGTGTGTATTGATTTGGCACAAAGTAAATAATGGCATGCATTCTGAGCTACTAAAGGTATAATGCGCGCAACTGGCCACTTTGGCCTAATTTGAAATAGAGAGTTTATATGAGTTTTGATGGTTTAGGTTTATCACAGTCTTTAGTTAATGCGGTTTTAGAAAAGGGCTATGAAACGCCAACGCCTATTCAGGCTCAAGCTATCCCAGCAATTATTGCGCGTCGCGATGTAATGGCCGCAGCACAAACAGGTACAGGTAAAACCGCTGGTTTTACTTTGCCACTAATTGAGCGTTTATCGTCGGGCACTAAAGCAAAAAGTAATCATGTACGTGCGCTTATTTTAACGCCAACCCGAGAGCTTGCGTTGCAAGTAAGCGAAAACGTTGAAGAGTACGCTAAGCATTCTGATGTGAGTTCGTTTGTGGTTTACGGTGGTGTAAAAATTAACCCACAAATGCAGCGCCTGCGCAAAGGGGTTGATATTTTAGTGGCCACACCTGGGCGTTTAATTGATTTACATAATCAAAACGCAGTTAAGTTTGATAGCGTTGAAGTACTGGTTTTAGATGAAGCCGACCGTATGTTAGACATGGGCTTTATCCACGACATTAAACGCTTAATTGCAAAAATGCCTGAAAAACGTCAAAACTTAATGTTCTCAGCCACCTTTTCTGACGACATTCGTGCATTGGCCAAAGGGTTAATTAACGATCCGGTTGAAATTTCAGTCGCTGCCAAAAACACCACTGCTAAAAGCGTGACTCAATGCGTGTACGCTGTCGATAAAGCGCGAAAAACGGCCTTATTAAGCCATTTAATTCGTAGCAATGATTGGCAACAAGTACTGGTATTTAGCCGTACTAAACATGGTGCTAATCGTTTAGTTAAGCAACTTGAACGCGATGATATTGTTGGCGCAGCAATCCATGGTAATAAATCTCAGGGCGCACGTGTTAAAGCATTGGAAGGCTTTAAAAGCGGTGAAGTGCGCGTATTAGTGGCAACTGATATTGTTGCTCGTGGTTTAGATATTGTTGAGCTTCCACACGTAGTTAACTACGACTTACCTAATGTATATGAAGATTATGTCCACCGTATTGGCCGAACTGGTCGTGCGGGTGCATCAGGGCATGCCATTTCGTTTGTAACGGTCGACGATGCAGTAGATTTATACGGTATTGAACGCTTTATTGGCGAGTTAATTCCTCGTGCTGAAGAAGAAGGCTTTGAACCGGCTAACCCTGTTGCTGAGCGCGCACTCGATGCTCGCCCACTGCCTTCTAAAAAGCCAAAGAAAAAACAACCATTTAATAAGCCTAAATCAGATAGCAGCAAGCCTAATAGCAAAAAGCCTAACAATGGTGGCAATGGTACGGGCCCACGTCGTGGTGGCTCTAAAAAGCCAGCAGCTAAAACCGATGAAAATGCACAAAACCCATGGGCAAAGCGTCAATCGGTTGGGGGCAGTGGTCAACGCCGTCGTCGTCCAGCAAATAACGACTAATTGTCACTGCGTTTAGTTAAACGCAGCTGCAAAAAAAGCGCTAGCTTTAAGGTTAGCGCTTTTTTGTTTTTAATTTATCAGTAAGTAATTAATGCCTAGGCCAACAAACAGCGTAACGCTAACACTCAGTAACGTGCCTAGCATCACATATTCCGTGAGTTGTTTATCTTTGCTGGCACTTAAGTCGCCAAATCTAAACACGGATTTGGCGGCAATTAAAAACCCAAGCCCAGCAAACTGATCTAATAAAATAAATGTCAGCATAAGTACTCGTTCGAGCATACCAATACTTTGTCCTGCTAAAGGGAGGCTACCATCACTAGAAAAGTGATTAGTTAAACGCTCTAACATCATTCTTATAAATACCGCACTGGGACTTAAAATAATAAGGTAACCAGTTATAACCCACAGCACTTTTTCGTTGAACAATAACGCCATAAAATTGTTAGTAAATTGCTGATTATCAGTGAGCCAAATGCTTATCACAATGAGGACGGTGATATGGGCAATTTGGTCTAATAAAAAAGGCACTACGCCTTTATTTGAATACGATTTAGCAATATCAATAAAGTAGTGACTGATCATAATAATGCCGGTCGCCAGTAATACGCTGCCTAATTGTTGCCAGCCAAAACTATATTCCCAAAGTGCCACAACGACTGCACTGGTAATTCCGTGAACCAATACATGGTAGTAAAGTTTTTTTGCTTTAAAATGACGGGTGTTTCTGTCGTTTACCCAGCTCATGGGTTGCCAATAAAAATCAGCGAGTAAGTGGCCAATAATCAGTGCAACGAGTAATAGTGAAAATTCCATTAGTCATGTCCTTGCTGTATGCTTTTAAGCTGTTGTTGTGCATGTAAAATAAATCGTTCTATCAGCTGATAGTTAGCAAGATTAAGCAGCTTAGTAACGTTTTCGCGGCTGGTATTGAGCTCTTTAGCTAATGCTGCATGGTTGTTATTAGTATGGGTTAAATATACATACAAAGCGTTTGCTTGTTTTTGAGTTATTTTACACAGCAATACATCAACAAACGCTAGGTTTAGCTTAAAGCTCTCATCAACTGGTTGCTTTGCAATAGCAAATGTAAAACGCTGGTTTGTCATTTTATCTAGCTCATGACCAGAGAGAGTAAACGCAGAGCCTGTGGCCGTTTTTATACTCTTACCAGGGTTATCTATGTGCCCCAACGCCATGCTTTGGCGCAGTTCATAGCCGGCAGATTTTAGCTGTAGGTAGATAAGAATAGCGGTGGTAACTAATTGTTCACTTTTTTCTACTTGCAGCTGAAATGCATCCCCACGGTAAATATCCCAAGATGTTGTTTTATTAGAATTTGCACGTAAACTTTGCTCTAGCTGATAAAGCATGGCATCGTATTGTTGTTTAGGTATTTTTTGCGATTTAATAATATCGCCGCTGATCACACCAATCATAAAAATCCAGATAAATTATTTATATGTAACTAACTTAGGTTACATTGTTAAATGTAACTATAATTGGTTACTTTGGGTTTGGTAACTAATTTAGGTTACTTAACACGCAATTGCAAGTATCACTCATTAGGACATAATAATGACCTCACAACAAAGCAGTAAACCTCGTGTAGGTATTTTTGTCGATGTACAAAATATTTATTACACCTGTCGCGAAAGCCACGGTAAAAACTTTGATTACAATGCCTTTTGGCGAATGATAGAGCAACAATACAATATTGAATGTGCGTTTGCTTATGCAATATACCGAGGTGATGAAAAGCAAAATCAGTTTCAAAATATTTTGCGCGCTATTGGCTTTGAAGTAAAACTAAAACCCTTTATTAAACGCCGTGACGGCAGTGCCAAAGGCGATTGGGATGTAGGTATAACCATAGATATGCTAGAGCAGGGAAAGCAGCTTGATAAGGTTATTTTACTCTCGGGTGACGGTGACTTTGCGTTATTACTGGGGCACTTAAAAAATCAATACAATGTTCCGTGTGATGTATACGGTGCTGATAAATTAACCGCAGAGGTACTTAAGCAAAGTGCTGAGCAATTTCATTTAATTGACAATCAGTTACTACTTTAAAAAGTCTAAGCGCTGCGTTGGTTCGGTGTATTTTGAGCAGAATGCCCACCTTCAACATGAACATTTTTAATACAACGGGTACATAGATTAATTAAGCCTAATTTAGGCTTTTTTTATGGCGGTAATAAATTGGGTTTAGTGGATGATTATGGTAATTTTAAGAATCAATTAGTATCAAGGAATTACATGCTTAACTACAGTAATATGCTATTAGACAGAGGCTCAAATGCGCGCAAAGACCCTACTTGGGTAGACGCAAAAAAAACAGCAGACAGCTTATGGCTTTTAGTTAAAGGCAATCACACCTTATTTGCTAACAGTAGCCCTGAGGTGGTGTATTTGGCTTACCTACAGGTGGCACATTTAGATTTAACGCAGGCTATTTTTTTAGGTTCAAATAAACAGGATAATGCCGTATTTGCGCTAGATGTAACCGCACTCGACGAGTCGTTATTAGCAACGATTGTTGGTGATGCCCAGTTTGCAGATATTCGCCAGTTTGGTACACAGGTGGCGCTTGAAGATGGCTCAAATGCAGCGCTTGCCCGAGGGTTATGTTACTGGCATGCCACTCATAGTTTTTGTGGCCGTTGTGGTACCAAAAATCACTTAGTTGAAGCGGGTCACTCTCGATTATGCGACAATTCTGCGTGTTTGCACCAGACTTTTCCGCGTACCGATCCTGCGGTTATTATGGTAGTAACTAAAACATTTTCTGATGGGATTGAACGCTGCTTATTGGGTCGCCAAGCAACTTGGCCAAAAGGATTGTATTCATCGCTTGCAGGCTTTGTTGACCCTGGTGAAACCCTTGAACAAACCGTGATCCGAGAAGTAAAAGAAGAGGCTGGTATTATTGTGGAAAAAGCGGAGTATATTGCTTCGCAACCTTGGCCGTTTCCTTCGTCAATTATGCTGGGTTTTATTGCCACAGCAAGCAGTGATGAAATAAGCACAGAGCAAGATGAACTTGAAGATGCAAAGTGGTTTTCTCGCGAAGAACTTGCGCAATTTAAAGATTGGCACCATCAAGGGGAGCATTTAAAACTACCTAGAGCTGATTCGATTTCGCGTTATTTAATTGAATATTGGCGTACTCAGATAGAAGGATGAATCATGTCGAGCAAAAATAAAAATACCCAATTAGTTTCATCAGGGCGCAAAAAAGCGTACACCCATGGCGTAGTTAATCCAGTGATACAGCGCGCTTCAACGATTGTGTTTGATTCTGTGAGTGAGCTTAAAGAAGCGGCCAAAACACGTGGCGACAAAACCTTGTTTTATGGCCGCAGAGGGACGACCACTCATTTTGCTCTGCAAGAGGCAATTACCGAACTCGAAGGCGGTGAGGGCTGTGCGTTATACCCATGTGGCGCGGCAGCGATAAGCCAAACGCTGTTATCGTTTTTAAAGTCCGGTGATCATATTTTAATAGTGGACACTGTTTATGAGCCAACCCGTGATTTTTGCGACAAGATATTAGCTGGGTTGGGTATTAGTACGACCTATTATCCGCCAATGATTGGCGCAGACATAAAAGAGTACATTCAAGACAATACCAAAATGTTGTTTTTAGAGTCTCCGGGTTCAATTACCATGGAAGTTCAAGACGTTCCCGCCATGGTAAAAGTGGCAAATGATCATAATGTAATGACGGTGCTTGATAACACTTATGGTAATGGTTTGCACTATCGTCCACTTGAACACGGTGTTGATATTAGTATTCAAGCGGCAACCAAATATATTGTAGGTCATTCAGATGTGATGATGGGCGTAGCTGTAGCGAATAAAACATATTGGCCAACACTTCGTGAACATTCTTATTTACTCGGGCAATGCACCAGTGCAGATGATGCGTATTTAGCACTACGAGGCTTGCGTACCATGGCAGTGCGATTAAATCAGCATGAAAAAGCCGCGCTAGAAGTAGCAAAATGGCTTGAGCAACATGCGTTGGTTGATCATATTCGCCACCCAGCATTTGAAACGTGTCCTGGGCATGAATTTTTCAAACGCGATTTTGACGGTAGTAATGGTTTGTTTTCGTTTGTAATGAAAACCGGTAACCAAAAGGCCATTGATGCTTTTTTAGATAGCTTGCAGCATTTTAAAATGGGCTTTTCTTGGGGGGGCTTTGAGAGCTTAGTAACGGCAAACCTATCAATGAAAGGGCTGCGCTCGCAAACAGGTTGGGAGCATGGACCTGTTATTCGTTTGCACATTGGTTTGGAAGATGTTGAAGATTTAATTGCCGACTTACAGCAAGCATTAGTTATTTATGAGCAACATTTATAATTACTAATTGGTTAAATTACATTATTTGTTACAAAGCCTATCTCTGAGTAGGCTTTTTTTTGCTAGCAATTCAACGTGTTTACACTTAGTGTTGTTAAATAACACTTATTGTAAAGCACGAACAACGTCATTAAGGATAGTCAATGGCAACACCATCACCTGTTAACGTAGGGCGCTTAACCCAAATCGCGGGTTTTGAGCTGGTACGTATGTTTTTAACTAAACGAGGACTTATTGCACTGGCGGCTTTTGGGCTAGTGTGGCTTGTTATTTTACGTTACCCCATAGGGCAGGCAGTGGGCATTATCAGCTCCCCCGATTTTGAACAAATAGCCCGTGATATTTCCGGCTCTATTGGATTAAGTAAGTTACTTGATTGGCCTGAAGCAGAATTTGCTATGTATTGGCTTATTGCTTTGTATAGTTTTCCTGTTTTTAGCTTATTTATTTGTAGTGATCAAACTGTGGGTGATAGAGAGCGCGGTACGCTAAGATTTTTATCATTACGCTCAACTCGCTTTGAGATTCTCTTTGGTCGTTTTTTAGGGCAGTTAGCAGTACTAACCTGTTTAGTTGGCATCACGCTTATAGCGACATTGGCGGTGCTCGGGTTTCGCGAGCCGAGCTTACTTGCTGGTGGCCTTGGTCGTGCTGTTTCAATATTTTTAATACTCATAGTTACTTTTTCGCCGTTTGTAGCCTTAATGAGCTTAATTAATACTTTTGCGAGCTCATCTCGCTTATCTATTGTGTTAGCCATTTTATATTTTACAGCCGGTGGCATTATTGTTGGATTACTAGAGTGGCAAATACCCGCATTAAGTGTGCTTGATTATTTATTCCCTGGTGTGCAAATAGAGCTATTAGCGGGACAAAACTTACCGTTACTGAGCGCATTAGCTATTCCACTTGTGCAAACAGCGGTGCTACTTGTGGTTGCTCAACGTATTTTTGCAAGGAGCTCACTATGAAATCATTAATAACAGGGCGTAATTTAAGTAAATCGTACGGCTCAAAACTGGCTCTAAATAATGTGAGTTTCGAGATTCAAAAAGGCGCGCCAGTTGCATTAGTTGGCCCTAATGGCGCAGGGAAGACCACTTTATTTAGTTTGTTGTGTGGCTATATCGCACCTAGCATAGGTGAGCTTGAAATACTTGGCCATAAACCTGGTAGTGCTGCTTTATTTAATAAAGTGAGTGCGTTACCACAAGATGCCCAGCTAGATCCGCGTTTTAATATAGATAAACAACTTAGTTTTTATGCCAAGCTACAAGGCATGAGTACTAAGCAAAGCCACGTAGAGGCACTTCGTGTGCTTGATTTAGTGGGCCTTAGCGAAATTGCAAAAAACCGCGCTGGGGACTTATCTCACGGTATGCGCAAGCGTGTAACCATAGCGCAAGCATTAATTGGCTCACCGCAAATTGTGATGTTAGATGAGGCCACAGCAGGACTTGATCCGATTCATGCCAGAGAAGTCAGGGAGCTGGTGTCTGAGCTATCGTCTCAAGCGACGTTTATTTTAAGCTCTCATGATTTAACGGAACTTGAACGATTATGTTCTCAAGTACTACATTTAGATAAAGGCGTATTAAGCGAGCACCAAACTAAAGCAGTGAACACCGATAAGCATTTTTACACTTTAATGCTCAGTGAAGTGTATCAAAATGTGGAGCAACAACTCCAAGCAATTGAGGGTGTGAGCCGTGTTTATATGAGCCAACATAAAGAGTATGTGATTGAGTATCAACCAACTAGCGATTCACTCGACATCGCGCTATTGCAATTTTGCCACCAACATAATTGGCAGTATAGGCAGTTAGTAAATGGTCATACGCTAGAAAATCAAATATTTAAACAGGAGAAACTATAATGGGATTATTTAGTGGTTTAATGGGTAACGCCAGTGAAGTGGATGACGCCGATTTAGAAAAAGTATTGGCAAATACCCTTATTGAAGGTGAACGAGTTGAAAAGGCGTATAAAGTTGTCCGTGATATGTTTATCTTTACTAATAAGCGACTAATTTTATTAGATAAACAAGGTGTGACAGGTTCTAAAATGGAAATGATCAGTATTGCTTACTCTAAGATAACTAAGTTCAGTAAAGAGAGTGCTGGGCACTTTGATTTAGACGCTGAGTTAAAAATATGGGTAGGTTCAGATCCAACGCCAATTAGCAAGGACTTTAAAGCTGGTGATAACATAAATGATGTTTATCGGATAATTAGCCAGTATTCATTATAGAAACAAACAAAATCGGTGTAAAATTAAAGTAATTGTTTACAGCTTGTTGCGATTACTTTAACATAAATTACTCCAACATTTTCTTACAAATTCCCTAACAAATACAATTGCTTGATTCAGTTTTTGTTCAGTTTCGTGGCGTTAGCATACCCCCACTTTAGCAATGTAGTTAAAGTACAAAAACAATGTACATAGGGATGTTTCATTATGAAAAAATTAGCAATTATTATTTCAGGTCTTTTATTATCAAGTGCTGCACACGCTGCAGATAGCTATCAATCAATCAGTAACTTAAACTACACAGATACTGATAACAACGATACTATCAGCGTGGACTCTACTTACTACTTCTCTCCAAAAAGCACACTAGGTCCATACGATCAATTCGAATACATCAATAAGCAAAGCAACGTATTTGGTGGCTACGCTGATAACGATTTTGGCGATGTGACTGCTATTGGCGGTGAATACTTCGTTGAAGATTTTGTTGTTGGTGCGTCTTACCAAAATGCTGATTTTGGTTCTAACAACGAGTCATACACACTTTCTGCTGGTTATTTCTTTAACCCAGATTTACTTGCAAAAGTAAGATTTGTTGATCAAAAAGATGGTGATAACGTTACATACTTTTCTTTAGCATACAACCACATGCTAAACGATACAGATTACGTAGGTATCACTGTAGAATCAGATGATGATTTTGATTATCGTTTAGTAGCTGCTAAATACTTTGTTGATTTACAACAAGGTAACTACTTAACAGTAGAAGGTACATTTGTAAGCCTTGACGAAGCAGATGACCAATGGAACGTAGAAACAAACTACTACTTCTCTAAAGCGACTTCTGTATTTGCAGCTTACGATAAAGAAGACAACTACAGCTTTGGTGCTCAACACTTCATCAATAAAAACATTGGTTTAAAAGTGGGTTACGGCAACAACGCAGATGACTCAGATAACGATGCTTACTTTGCTAACATGCGTTTTCAGTTTTAATTAAATAACCTCAGATCTGCATAAGAATTAAAGCCGAGTCACTTTTATACTCGGCTTTTTAGTTTGAAAAGTATAGGCTATTAATCCAGCCATT
>NZ_PNCN01000134.1:0-20894 GCF_005886135.1 Pseudoalteromonas sp. S4741
AGACACAAAAATATCCGGTTAGATATAAACGAAAAAACACCACTCGTTCTTAAACGAGTGGTGTTACTATATTAATAGCGGCTTTTTACATTGCAGACCAATACTGACTTAAAAGCCGCGATGCGCTGCCTTGTGCTTATTTTCCTTAATGAATTTTGCAAATACATAACCCCCTACTGCACCTGCACATAATTGCGCATAAAAACCCCAACCTCTTGCGCCTGCAATAATAGTAATATTCATAATAGATTCAATCGCAATTAACGCCGTTGCAAACGCCACCACACCAGCAATAACAAATAGTTGTGTACCTTGCTTGCTCATTTTTTTAGCAATAAACCAAGTAACCAAAAACGCGATAGCAAGTGCAACCGCAATAATAGCGCCATAGGTCGGTAGCAAGCCGAGCCAATCTTCAAGGGTTAAGTTAACACGATCATTAAAGCCCACTACAACACCTACATTAACTAATTGATTGACAACGTATTGACTATGAAACAAGCTAGCAAGAGTGAATGTTAGTAACCAAGAAACTAAAAATGACGGGAGTATACGTGTTAAAAACTGCATGGTTATCTCAACTTAAAATAAAACTTTTTCCTTACACTAGCAAAGGCTTGCAGGGTAAACAATCTCTATATTGTATTACGCTACTGTCACTTTTAGCGTTTTCTTGTCACGCCAGTGCCGAGTTACCAACACAGCAATATACTGCTAGTACTTTAGCAGCAGGGCTCAATTCACCGTGGAGCATGGTTAAACTCCCAAACAATACCTGGTTAATCACCGAGCGTGATGGCCATGTTGTTATCATTAAAAACAACCAACAAACCCGAGTTAAAATAAACTTCGAGGGCTTATACGTTGCAGGGCAAGGTGGTTTACTTGATGTAGTGCTTTCGCCAAATTACAGTGAATCACAAGAAATTATATTCACTTACGCCCAAGGTGAGCTTGATGCAAACAGGCTAGTAATAGCCAAAGCCACGTTTGATGGTGCGCAATTTTCAACGCCAAAAATTATTTATAAAGTAGTCACCGATAAAGGCACACCGCAGCATTATTCTGGCCGCGCGCTTGTGCTGCCTGATCACACATTATTATTTTCAAGTGGCGATGGCTTTGACTACCGTGAGCAAGCACAGGTTATTACCAGTCAACTTGGCAAAACATTACGCATAAACTTAAACGGCACAACACCAAGCGATAACCCGTTTATTAGCCACAAAAACGCTAACGCGCATGCCATTTATTCACTCGGGCACCGTAACTTGCAAGGCTTGGTTTATGATTACGATACCAAGCAAATTATTAGTCACGAACACGGCCCTGCAGGCGGTGACGAGCTAAACTACTTAACCGCTGGGACTAATTACGGCTGGCCGGTAATCACCAACGGTGACGATTATTCACAAGCACGTATTTCCCCCTTTAGAGACTACCCCGGAATGGCTCAACCAACCGTAGATTGGACGCCCTCAATCGCCCCATCAGGCATGGCATATTATGGCGCTAACCATGCAGCCTTCCCTTCACTGCAACGTCACGTGCTTATTACTACATTGGTCGATAAAAAGCTCTACAGTGTAAATTTAGCGAATGGTGAATACACCCAGACTCATATTTTCCCAGAAGCCACAGGCAGGCTCAGAGATGTGTTTGTCACTGCTGAAGGTAATGTGGCGATATTAACGGATGGAAAAGAGGCAAAGCTGATGTTGTTTAAAGCAAATTAATTTACAAAGAGGATAAGAGACGCTGCTCTTTTAGAGCACAATAGCGGCTTGAATTTAGCCGCTTTGAAGAATTTAAGTTCTGATATCTGAAGTCAAGATTTGCCCCATTTGGTTTTTATACTTTATTATAAATATGTTGAGAAATTGCCTTTGCACGCTCTAAAACTTTTTCCTTGTTCCAGTTCTTCCCATAAATGAAATTCGCCTCTAATGGATACCCAGCTCTACAGAGTATGGAAATCTTCTCCGCTGGCAAATTATCCTTTAATTTATGACCATTTGTACTCGCATCAGTAAGTAACAAATTGCCCACATTACCTACTATAAAAGGGTTTGAGCCAGATTTTATCATCACTTCAGGAATAATGTGTTCAATCGTTAAGTTAGTATGATTGATATCAAGCCCATTGGATTGAGTGCCTAAAAGCTTACAAAGAGAGTATTTTATGACGTTTTTAGACTTTGTTTTATTTGATAGATAGTCCAAGTCTAAGAACTTAACTTCAAATTCACCATATGATGGTAATTTTTCACTTAACTTATTTTTTAAACCCGTCAATACTCTTTGTACTGCATCATTATCCTGAGCTTCCGTCAATTTAATTGAGTGCTGAGAATACATTGTCGCAATGCTACCTGATGATCTTTGCTGTGTAACAGCATTAAACACAAAGTGGAAATGCTCAATTTGTTTAAGTATCGATTTGAGTTGCTTGAGAGTTATCTTTTTAGAGTAGTATGCAACAAGAAGAGCCAATACAAATGACGATTGCTGTTTTACTTTAAAACTGTTGAGAGCAATCAAAGATGATTTCACTTCAAATAACTCTTTAGTCCACTCGGAACTTTCTGGGCTTAACATTCTGCCATAGCAAACTGCATACTCACCAAGGTCTTTTAACAACTCTTTAGCGTTGTTCGAGTCTATCGTTATATGTTCTTTTATTAAGGAAAATAGCTTCTTGTCAGTCGTATAAGCATGCTTTGATATCCAGAAATGTAGAAGAAAAGCGTCGATAGCACTGGAATCGGAGATATCATCAAAGCGCTTTATAAGACTGTTCCATGCTTCTTTTGGGCTATCAAGTGAATAATGCGAGTTTTTTATTGTTTTTAGAATCAGGTTTTTAACAAGATCTGAAGTCTTTAGATCACGACCACGAGCATTTAGTGTTTCAAAGATTAAATAAGCATCATCCTCGTTATCTAGTTGAATAAATACGAGTTTTAACGATAGAAATTTATCCCTTAGTTCTTTCAATTTTAATACTGGGTCTTCATGTGCGAAAATTTCCATTTGTGGATCTTCTGCTTCTGAAAAAGGTATGTATTGCTCTAATTTATCTGAAAGTAGCTCATAGGCTGCTTTTAAATTGGATTCTTCAGCACCGACTTCACAGTTAATTTTGATACTAGAATTGGTATCATAAAAAGCTTGGATATGATTTTGGAGATATGGAAATGAAGTCTCGGCATTAAGAACAAATTCATTAACATAATCGTTATTTGGTGTCTCAATAAAACGATGAATTCCTTTTGCTAAGTTTTCTTCACCAAGTCGAAGAAAGGCGTCTCTAATCACTGATAGGACAATTGTGATAGTCGTCAAGCGCTGTTGTCCATCAACGATGCCAAAATATGGTTTTCGAGTTTGGTAAACAACCATCGACCCAATAAAGTAGCTATCTGTTTTATCACCGATTATATCCAACCAAAAATTTTCAACTTCATCTTTACCCCATGAATATGGACGCTGAAACCTTGGAATTTGAAAGTAACCGGAAGAAAAGATATCTTGTACTTCTTTATCATTAGCTTCAATTTTCATTTTTAATAGTCCTTTTAAAACAACAACTTCCAAAGTTTTAACACGATTTCACGATTTAACATGCATCGAAATATATTGATCTACATAACGCCTAAATCAGGTCCGCCGTAGGCGTCAACTGGATTTACTTGTTAAGTGGATTGCACTCGAATATATCAAATTTATTGCCTTTCTTTGCAAGAACAATAGATGAATTTGGACCCATAAATATTACTGGTATTTTTTTACCATTTTCTGTGAGGGCATCATTATGACATAAATGGTTACCATTCATATCCATTGCTTCTGCGGCCTGTAAAAGTTTGTCATCCTGAAACTGATTACTCCATAGACCTGGTAAAAGAAAAGCTGTGATAAGGCTGCTTATTAGCGAGCAAAACATTATAGCTAATCTTGAATCGTTCCAGAACTTGTGGTTTGAAGTAAAGAAGTAAAGTAAGGAGAATAGAAATGAAATTATGAGCACAGGAATAGAAGTAAGAGCCAAGACCTTTGCAATATTAATAAATATTCCGACCGCTGTAGAATAAGGGAAAAGAGCTGGATCTACCCCAAATATTGCATTCACTTGAGCAAGAGAACTATAACTTGCCCAAAAAATTAATATTGCTGACAGCAAACCAATTATTTTTTTAGTCGAAGAGTATGATACGAAAGATTGAATCAATCTAGACTCTTCAAAAAATACAAGTATTGACCAAATCATTAAAATAATTGCTGATATCAAAAGTGGTTGTGCTAAGGCAGAAGTTTTTATAAACACTGCAAGCAACATCATTAGCATTCCTGACATTGCTAATCTTTGAGCATTCTTACTGTTCTTGTCAATGGAAGAATACTCATTAATTTTTTGACCAATGTACTGAAATAGATTTTTAAAGCTAATATTGGAAAGGTTATAAACCGCCATAACTGAGAATGCAATTATCCCAAACCAACCAAGTGCTACCAAGGGCTCTTGTAGTGGGATTCTTAAAGAGTAATCGGGTGCGAATGCAATTGTTATAGAGATGAAGCTATATAGACAAAATAAGACTATTTCCTTTCTACTACTCAATTCGATTCTTTTTGCTTCAGTGTTTACTTCATTCATTCTTTATGAGTTACTCGATGTTGATTAGTCCACTTAACAACTTTATCTACGACATTTGTCGCTTTATAAACCGAAAAATGTCTAAATATTACAATTAATCTAATGTAACCAGCGAATAAGCACATGTAAACAATTAGTTAGCTCTCATCTAAATTTACTGGATGCAGAAAAACACCAAAATGGTGGAGATCCGTAATATTGAACAAAGGAGTAATGCATTAATGGATAATAAAACATAGATTTTTTTCTTTCGCCCTGAGCCTTTCTCCTTTAACCTTTAGCCTTTACCCACAAAAAAGCCGCTGTACGTTAAAACAGCGGCTTTCTAAAGCTTATAGCTAAAAACTGACAGCTAGTACTTTAAGCTTTACCAATCACTTCAAGTCCACCCATGTATGGGCGTAATACTTCTGGTACTTCAACTGAGCCGTCGGCTTGTTGGTAGTTTTCTAGTATTGCTACAAGTGTACGGCCAACCGCTAAACCTGAGCCGTTTAGTGTGTGTAAAAGCTCTGGTTTTTTAGCGCCTTCACGACGAAAACGTGCTTGCATTCTACGCGCCTGAAAGTCAGCCATGTTTGAACATGATGAAATTTCGCGATAGGTGTCTTGTGCTGGTAACCATACTTCTAAATCGTATGTTTTTGCTGCGCCAAAGCCCATGTCGCCCATACATAAAATTACTTTGCGGTATGGCAATTCAAGCGCTTGTAAAATTTGCTCTGCGTGACCTGTTAGCTCTTCGAGTGCTTGCATTGAATCTTCTGGTTTTACAAGTTGTACTAGTTCAACTTTATCAAACTGGTGCTGACGGATTAAACCGCGGGTATCGCGACCGTAGCTGCCTGCTTCACTTCTAAAACATGGCGTGTGCGCTGTTAAGCGAATAGGTAAATCGCTTTCTTCGTAAATTTCATCACGTGCGCTGTTTGTAAGCGGTACTTCTGCCGTAGGAATAAGGCTAAAGCCAGCTTGCTGCTCGCCATCATCGTTCACTAGGCCTAACGTGTGGAATAAATCGCCCGCAAACTTAGGTAATTGGCTCGTACCGTAAAGGCTTGCACTATTAACCAAGTACGGTACATACATTTCTGTGTAGCCGTTTTTATCTATGTGGGTGTCTAGCATGTATTGGGTAAGTGCACGGTGCATACGCGCTACTTGGCCGCGCATTACGGTAAAACGTGCGCCACTAATTTTAACGCCCATTTCAAAGTCTAGGCCGTTTAGGTCTTGCCCTACATCAACGTGGTCTTTAACTTCAAAATCGTACTTTTTAGGTGTACCCCAAGTTAAAATTTCTACGTTATCGTCTTCGTCAGCGCCTTCTGGTACCGACTCGTCCGGTAAGTTTGGAATTGCTAAGGCAATTTGTTTAATTGCTTCTAACACTTCGTCTTGCTCAGCTTTAGCTGCGTCTAACTCGCTGCCTAAGTTAGCAACTGCGTCTAGCAATGGCTGTGCATCTTCGCCTTTTGCTTTTGCTTGACCAATGGCTTTAGCACTGGCGTTACGTTGACTTTGAAGTTCTTGCGTTTTTACTTGTAATGTTTTGCGTTTTTCTTCAAGTTCAGTCACTACCGCTACATCTAGCTCATAACCACGTGCGGCTAAACGTGCTGCAGTTTGTTCGACATCTTGACGTAAATATTTAGAATCTAACATGTTAGTTTTTTAACCTTTTTGCATTACTAGCTGAAGGCCCAGCCAAGCCATAAAAATACACACCATCACGTTTAAGATGATATTGAGGGCCATTTTAATAAAGTGACCTTGTTGTAATAACAACAACGAATCCATTGAGAATGTTGAAAAGGTGGTTAACGCACCTAAAAAGCCAATTCCGATGAGGGTTTTAGCAGGACTGACGGCAATAACTTGTTTATCTATTAAACCGTATAAAATGCCCATCAACAATGAACCCAGAATATTAACCGTCAACGTGCCAAAAGGGAATCCCCTACCGAGGAGTTTTAGCATGGTTTCGCTAATAAAAAACCGTAAACAGGCTCCTGACGCTCCGCCAAGGGCTATCATCATGTAAAGTTTAATCATGCTCATAACGTTTTATTGGGCTTTGTGCGTCGCGCTCTTTTAAATACTCGAGCTTTTGTTTAATTTTTTGTTCAAGTCCACGATCACTTGGCTGGTAGTATTGTTTGCCATCCATTTCTGGCGGTAGGTATTTTTCACCAGCAGCAAATGCGCCTTCTTCGTTATGCGCATAACGATACTCTGCACCATAGCCTAAGTCTTTCATTAAGTTGGTGGGGGCGTTTCGTAAATGCTCTGGTACGGGGTAGCTTGGCTCATTTTTAGCGTCTTGTTTAGCTTGATTAAACGCCATATAAACCGCATTACTTTTAGGTGCACTAGCCAAGTACAAAGTGGCCTGTGCAATAGCGCGCTCACCTTCGCTTGGGCCAACACGTTGGAATATATCCCATGCGTTTAAAGCCACTTCCATAGCGCGCGGGTCGGCGTTGCCAATGTCTTCTGTAGCAATTGCTAATAAGCGCCTTGCAACATAAAGCGGGTCGCCGCCACCGGCTAAAATACGGCAGTACCAGTAAAGCGCACCATCTGGCGAACTGCCTCGCACTGATTTATGAAACGCCGAAATTAAATCGTAAAATTCATCGCCGCCTTTATCGTATTTAGCTAAATGCGTAGGCAGTACTTGGCTGAGTACCTGTTCGTCAACATGAAATTGGCCGTTTTGCTCAGTGGTTAAATCCACTGCTTGCTCGAGTAAATTAAGCACTTTACGAGCATCGCCACCGCTTGCTTGGCACAGCGCTTGTTTAGCGTTATCTGCAATCACGATTTGCTTTTGGCTAAGTTGTTCGTCTTGTTTGAGTGCGCGCTCTATTACTGTGTATAAATCGCTTTCCTGCAAGGATTTTAAAACATACACCCTTGCACGAGACAAAATCGCATTATTAAGCGCAAACGAGGGGTTTTCGGTGGTGGCGCCTACAAATATAAAAGTGCCATCTTCAATGTGGGGTAAAAACGCGTCTTGCTGAGATTTATTAAAGCGGTGTACCTCGTCAACAAACATCAAAGTGCGCTGACCACGGCTTTGTAAGTTATCGCGAGCTTGGGTTACGCTATCGCGAATATCTTTAACGCCAGCGGTTACTGCCGACATTTGAATTAGTTCAGCGTCGGCATGGTTGGCAATAATTTGTGCCAGCGTAGTTTTACCTACCCCCGGCGGCCCCCATAAAATTAAACTATGGCAGCGCCCTGCTACTATCGCTTGATGAAGAGGTTTATCAGCGCTGAGTAAATGTTGCTGCCCTATGTAATCGTTAAGCGATAAAGGACGCATACGCGCAGCGAGTGGGCGCACATCGGGCCCAAAGTTAAATCCTAAATTACTCACCGTTACTCTGATCGTCTATTTCTACACCCGCTGGCGGGGTAAATTCAAAAGTTGTTTTATTAAGCTCAGTATTAACCTGTGCATTGCTAAATGTAAACGCAGACAGCTGGCCTGAATTATCTTTAACTACCAGTTTTGCAAGCCCTTGCTCGTTATCAGCAAAAGTAATATCAAGCTGCTCTACTTGGCTTTCTACCCCTTTATTTGGGGTAATGCTAAAGCCTAAATCGGTAGCGATCACGCTGTATTTTTCCCATTGCGCTGGGTCTTTAGAGGTGAGCAATATAAACGGCGTTGAGTCAATTAAACCGCTGGTTTTCATAATAGTTACTTGCTCAGCAAAGCTATCAAAGTAATAGGTTTTATCACCGTTTGATACAAATAAAGTGTCGTCTGGGTTAGTTTGCTGCCAGCGGATCATTAATGGCTGTTGCAACGCAATATTACCTTGGCCTTGCATTACCAGTTGGCCTTCACCGTCGGTTACGTTTTGTTTAAATTGTGCTTTAAAGCTTTTTAAAGTCGATAACTTATCTTGTAATGCTTGGCTGTCGTCAGCAAAGCTTGGCATCGCCACTAAACTACCAAGCACTAATAATAAACTACTTAATTTTTTCATTAATTTGCTCCATTAGGTACTAATACATCGCGCGCGCCATTGTGTCCTGGTGCACTCACGATACCTGATGTTTCCATTTGTTCTACTAAACGTGCAGCACGGTTATAGCCTACACGTAATTTACGTTGTACTGATGATACCGACACTTTACCGGTTTCTATTACAAAGGCGACCGCTTCGTCGTATAACGGATCTGACTCTTCATCGCCATTTTCGCTGGCCTCCCCTGGTAATAAAATGTCCTCGGTAGCATCGCCATTTAAAATTTCGTCTATGTAATTTGGTTTAGCACGAGCTTTCCAATCGTTTACTACGGCATGTACTTCATGGTCGTCTACAAACGCGCCATGCACACGCTCTGGCACACTGGTGCCTGGCGGTAAATAAAGCATGTCACCCATGCCTAATAAATTCTCTGCGCCTTGTTGATCCAGTATGGTGCGCGAGTCTATTTTACTTGATACCTGAAACGCCATACGTGTAGGTATATTCGCTTTAATTAAACCGGTTATTACATCAACCGACGGACGCTGCGTTGCCAATATTAAGTGAATACCCGCAGCACGCGCTTTTTGCGCAATACGAGCAATTAACTCTTCAACTTTTTTACCTACAATCATCATCATGTCGGCAAATTCGTCAATCACCACCACTATGCTAGGTAATTTATCTAGCTCATCTGGGCCGTCTTTCATGCCATCGGTATCTTTAAATAATGGATCCATAATTGGGTAGCCCGCTTCTTTGGCTTCCATTACTTTTTGATTGTAACCTTTTAAGTTACGTACCCCTAAAGCCGACATCAGCTTATAGCGGCGTTCCATTTCACCTACACACCAGCGCAGTGCGTTAGCCGCTTCTTTCATGTCGGTCACAACTTCACATAATAAATGCGGAATGCCTTCGTAAACAGAAAGTTCAAGCATTTTCGGGTCAATCATGATCATGCGAACATCTTCAGGGCCCGATTTATACAGTAAGCTTAATATCATTACATTAACGCCCACTGACTTACCTGAACCGGTTGTACCGGCCACTAATAAATGTGGCATTTTACCTAAGTCGGCACACACAGGTTGCCCTGCAATATCTTTACCTAGCACCATGGTTAATGGCGATGGGTTTTGCTCAAACTTAGGTGCGTTTATGACTTCTGATAAACGTACAATTTCACGGTATTTATTAGGCAGCTCAATACCGATATAGGTTTTACCCGGAATAACTTCTACCACGCGCACACTAATTGCCGAAAGTGAGCGCGCTAAATCTTTTGACAGCCCAGTAATTTTAGATACCTTAATACCCGGCGCTAAATCAAGCTCAAAACGAGTAACAACAGGCCCCGGGTAAACCCCAACCACGGTTGCTTGTACGTTAAAATCAAGTAATTTTGTTTCTACAAGGCGCGATACGCTATCGAGCTCTTCTTGCGAAATGGGGTTTTTTGCTTTGTCGGGCCTGTCGAGTAAATCCAGTGATGGCAATGGCCCCGGAGGTGGCTCTTGCTCTAATAATTGCTCAAACTTTTCTTTTGCAGTTGGCGGCGGTTGAAACCCTGATTTTGGCTTGTTAATTGGCCTTGCTGGTTTTTCAGGTTCAACCACAGGGCTTTGATCCAGCGCGTTAAGTGCTGCTTCTGTGTCCATCGGTTCATCGTCTATGGCGCTAAAGCTAATTTCTTGATCGAGTATTTGGTCAAGTTCGTCAAACGGCATAAATTCGTCGTCTTGAGGGGCATTAACCTTAGTTGCTGGTTTATCAATTGCTTTTGGTTTGTCTGCTACTTTATTAGCAAGCTCAGGTTCTTGTTGGCGTGTATCGTTTTCAAAATAGGCATCAGGTTGCTCGTCTTGTACTTTACCTGCAGTGCGTTCGCGTTGCATCCAGCCCCGGGCATAGGTCACCAAAAAGCGGTATAATCGAACAATTAAATCACCTAAGTAATCAACAAATTGTACCCACGACACACCCGTTAACAGTGTTAAGCCCGCAAAAAAGAAGCATAACAGTAAAATAGAGGTACCGGTAAAATTAAACGCTGGCATCATGGCTGATGCAATCACATCGCCCACTACCCCACCGGATGAAAAATTATAAATATCATCAAAATTAATACTGCTAATAGCAGTTGCTGAGGTAATAAACAGCGCAAAACCAATAATGCGTAATCCAAGTGTGGTGTAATCGAGTTGTAAAATACGGTGTGGCTGCTTAAACACCAAGTAACCTAGCAGCTGAATAGCCGCTGGCACAAAATAGGCAAGCCAGCCAAAGGTAAGTAATAGTATGTCGGCCACCCACGCGCCCGCTGTACCCGTTATATTTTGTACGTTGGTAAATTCACCCGTTTGCGACCAAGCAGGATCGGCAGGATGAAAACTAATTAAAGCACATAAAATAAATACCGCTGCAAAGGTGCTGACGATCAGCCCCGCTTCTAATAGTCTTTGCACACCGTTTAGGCGCATAATTACCTATCCCTCATTATTATTTTTTACACTCACTTGGCAATAGAATACCTTAGCAGGAAATGTATTTTGATGCACTCTATCTTAACCATGATGGCCTGATTATGAACAAGTTTTTATTATTTAATCGGCTTTTTCCAAGCCAAGCAAAATTGACTGTAACAATAAAAGTATTTTAAAGGCTGTTACTCTATCATTAAGCAACAAAAGGACGGATCACCACGCCCTCTTCACCTTTTACTTCTTCCATGACTACATAGGTGCGGCTTTCACTCACATTGGGCAGCTTTAATAGTATATCACCGAGCACGCCGCGATATTCTGACATATCGTTAACTCGGGTTTTTAATAAAAAGTCGAAATTACCCGAAACCAAATGACATTCTATAATTTCTTTGTGCTTTCTAACAGCAGCACTAAACTCTTCAAATACGTCGGGCGATGTTTTGGTAATGGTTACTTCTACATACACAGAAAGCCCTTGACCAAGCTTGGCGGGATCAACCACGGCTTTGTAGCCTAAAATATACCCTTCTCGTTCGAGCTTTTTCACTCGCTCTAAACAGGGCGTGGCGCTTAGACCAACTCGTCGGGCCAGTTCAACATTTGACAGGCGGCCATCAAGTTGTAATTCGACTAAAATTTTGCGATCAATACGGTCTAATAAGTTATGCATGGCTTTTTAGTTTTTTATTCTAATAAAATTAATTTTACAGATACTAACACTACAAAGAGATTAAAAAAAGGTGAGACACACTACCCTAGCATGAATATAATAGTGAAAAATTTTTATCCCGTTCTAACAAGGCAAAATTATGATTATTGGTGTACCTAAAGAAATTAAAAACCATGAGTACCGTGTAGGTATGGTTCCTGCGAGTGTTCGCGAACTTGTAAATCACGGCCACCAAGTGATTGTTGAAACTAACGCTGGTATGGGCATTGGTTTTACAAATGATGATTATGTTCAAGCAGGCGCTGAAATTTTAGAAACAGCTGCTGATGTTTTTGCAAAAGCAGAAATGATTATCAAGGTAAAAGAGCCACAAGCTGTTGAGCGTGCAATGTTACGTGAAGACCAAATTCTTTTCACTTACCTTCATCTTGCACCGGATCTTCCACAAACTGAAGACCTTGTTAAAAGTAAAGCAATCTGTATTGCTTATGAAACTGTGACTGATTCACGCGGTGGTTTACCACTTCTAGCGCCAATGAGTGAAGTTGCTGGCCGTATGTCTATTCAAGCAGGTGCACAAGCGCTAGAAAAAGCAAACCACGGTCGTGGTATGTTGCTAGGTGGTGTACCAGGTGTTGAGCCAGCTAAAGTAGTTGTTATTGGCGGCGGCATGGTTGGTCGAAGCGCTGCACAAATGGCCGTTGGCCTAGGTGCTGAGGTTGTTGTACTTGACCGTAACATCGACGTATTACGTGCACTAGACGCACAGTTTGGTAATAAAGTTAAAGCTATTTATTCAACAGCTGACGCGCTTGAAAAGCACGTACTTGAAGCTGATTTAGTAATTGGTGGCGTACTTATCCCGGGTGCTGCTGCACCTAAGCTAGTGACTGCTGAACACATTAAAGCAATGAAGCCAGGTGCTGCAATTGTTGATGTTGCCATTGACCAAGGTGGTTGTATTGCTACGTCTAAAGCAACTACGCACGCTGATCCTACTTTCATCGTTGATGAAGTTGTTCACTACTGTGTTGCTAACATGCCAGGTGCTGTTCCACGTACATCTACGTTTGCACTTAACAATGCAACATTGCCGTTCATTATTAACCTTGCAAACAAAGGTTACAAAAAGGCACTACTAGATGACGCTCACTTCTTAAAAGGCTTAAACGTAATTAAAGGCCAAGTAACTTACAAAGAAGTAGCTGAAGCGTTCAATATGGAATATGTTGACCCACGCACTGCAGTAGAAAACGCGTAACTATTATTGTTACCGCTTATACCTAAGCCATAATTTAGGTATAAGCATTAAAAAAGCAGCTAATTAGCTGCTTTTTTTGTAACTAAATTTTAGGGTCTGTGGTTAACAGACCCTAATGTTATATAAATCGTTTAATAATAAAGTCGACTTTTACGCGCTTAGCTTGACCAAGCAGTTTTTTCACTGGCTGTGGGTAATCGTCCATGGTTTCTAGATCATCTGGGCCGGTTAAACGACGACAATGCTTTAAAATTTCTTGGCGTTCATTATCAATATCGCGCATGATAGATTGTTCAGGATCTTCTATCAGAATGCCATTTTCGATATCCAGCCCCCACGCGCGCGGATTTAGGTTATGCCCGCTAAGTAAATGCATTTTACGGTCGCAGCAAATCCCTTTTAGATGGAACGAGTTACTCTCGTGTTTCCAAAGGTATACGTTTAGGTTGCCATTATCTATGTGGCGTTTTTGCGATTTTACAAACTTGTGCAAAATAGTTTCGTATAAATACGGCAGTGCACCAATTTTACTAAATGGCTCGCTAGGTGGCAGATAAAAATCGTTTGCGGTTTTATCACCCACCACAATAGTAACTTGTTTACCTTGCTTTAATAACCTGCGTAAAGAGCGCATTAATGGCGCCGGAAAATTAAAATACGGCGTGTATAACACCAGCTCTTGCTCGGTGGTATCAAATAACGCTTTAATTAAGCGATTAAGCTCATTATTACGACGGCCTAATCCTAAAAATAAACGAATACCCATTGCATGAGTATTCAAGTGCTGCGCACTTTTATAGCTTGCCGATTTAAGCTCACGCATAAGTTGCTTTTGTTCAAGTTTAAAGTCAGCCATGCGTTTAAGCGGTCGTTGATCTATTCTTGGTACCGCTTCAGAGCTTAATAAAGTTGATTCAATAAAATCGACTACTGAGTCACATAATTCGCTTTGCAAGATTAAAAAGTAGCGATCGAGTCGGTATCGGTCGCTATATTGCAAATACACATTATTTAAACTGGCACCGCTGTAGAGCAATGTATCGTCTATAACAAAGCCTTTTAAATGCAATACCCCAAACAGTTCTTTTGCCTTTACGGGAACACCATACACTTGAACGTTTGAATTAAACTTCTCTAAGCTGTCGCAATATAAGCTTGCATTGCCCTCAGACTTTTCTGCACCAATTAAACCGCGCTGTGCGCGATGAAAATCAACCAGTACTTTAATTTCAAGCGAAGGGTTAGCTAACGATGCACTGTGTAGTGCGGCTAATATTTCACGACCCGCTTCATCATCTTGTAAGTAAAGTGTGGTGATATAAATTCGTTTTTTTGCGTTGGCAATTAAATCTAACAATTGCGTACGGTATTCTTGCGCATTGGTTAAGACGTTAACGTCTTTTGAAGTCAACCCAAATGCGGGTTTCTCTTGCCAAAATAACATAGTTGCCTATTCACTTAGGTCACATAATTAAGCAGTGACAAATCAAAATTAGTTAAAAGATAACAAAAAAAATCAGGCTGGTCATGAATTAACGTCGTTTTATTGGCTAACAGTCTATTTATTAGGCGGGCGCTGGCTTTAATGCATTTACCAGTACACATTAATGAACAGCTTTGTAATTTGCGAAAAAAAATAATCTCATCTTTTATTTACTTCCTGCTTGTTTTTCTTAGAATCGGGCGCATTAAAACCGTATTAAACGTTTAGGAAAAGATCATGACTGAAGCAAAACATTGTAAGTTACTTATTTTAGGTTCGGGCCCTGCTGGCTACACAGCCGCAGTTTACGCTGCACGTGCTAATTTAAACCCTGTTTTAATTACAGGTATTCAACAAGGTGGCCAACTAACGACCACCACTGAAGTTGAAAACTGGCCTGGTGATGCACACGGTTTAACCGGCCCTGCATTAATGGATCGTATGAAAGAGCATGCAGAGCGCTTTGAAACTGAAATTGTGTTCGACCACATCAACAAAGTTGACGTATCTAAGCGCCCTTTCACACTAACCGGTGACCAAGGTACTTACACATGTGATGCTTTAATTATTGCAACCGGTGCCTCTGCGAAATATTTAGGCTTAGAGTCTGAGACTAATTTCCAAGGCCGCGGTGTTTCTGCTTGTGCAACCTGTGACGGCTTTTTCTATAAAGGTCAAAAAGTAGCGGTTGTTGGTGGTGGTAACACAGCCGTTGAAGAAGCGTTATACCTGTCTAACATTGCTGATGAAGTTCATGTTATTCACCGTCGTGACAGTTTCCGCAGTGAAAAAATTCTTGCTGACCGCCTTGCAGAAAAAGCTGCGAACGGTAATGTTGTAATGCACTACAACCGTACACTTGATGAAGTACTTGGTGACCAAATGGGTGTGACCGGCGTTCGCATTAAAGATGTGGCGTCAGATGCTACTGAAGAACTTGATTTAGCGGGTGTGTTTATTGCCATTGGCCATAAGCCAAACACCGATATGTTTGAAGGTCAGCTAGAAATGAAAGACGGCTACCTAGTGGTTGAATCTGGTCTTAACGGTAATGCAACCCAAACCAGTGTGCCAGGTGTATTTGCTGCTGGTGATGTGTCTGATCATATTTACCGTCAGGCGATTACCTCTGCCGGTACTGGCTGTATGGCTGCACTTGATGCAGAACGCTTTTTAGATAACCTATAAGCATACATAGCATACTTTTAGGGCTGAATTTTCAGCCCTTTTTTGTGCCCAAACATAACTGTACACACACCAAAATTCATTGTATTTATAATTGAAATTAGTTTTATTTATACAATTAATGGCTTAGGTGCGATAGGATCTAAGGGTGAGCAACGAATACCGTCAAATTATAAAAGTAAAACTAGCTATAATTATCGTCAGGAATAAAAGCTTTATTCATTTAGGCATTACTAGAGACTGTAAAATCAGTTAAAATGCTTAACTTCATATCAAGTAAATTACCGAGAGTTTTCTATGAGTTTGTATACAAAATATATGGAAGAAATCCAAACCCGTAAAACGGAGCTTGGATTAAGCCCACAACCAATCGATAGCGCTGAACTAGTATCAGAAATAATTAATCAAATTAAAGATACTAATAACGAGCACCGTAAAGATTCACTGCATTTCTTTATTTATAATACTTTACCTGGAACAACCAGTGCTGCGAGCGTTAAAGCACAGTTTCTAAAAGAAATCATTTTAGGTGAAGAGCACGTTGCAGAAATCACTCCAGAATTTGCATTTGAACTGCTTTCACATATGAAAGGCGGCCCGTCAATTGAAATGCTAATTGATTTAGCATTTGGTGATGACGCAGCAATCGCAGCACAAGCGGCTGAAGTACTTAAAACTCAGGTATTCTTATACGATGCTGATATGGAGCGTATTAAAGCGGCCTACGAAGCAGGCAATGCAATTGCTAAAGAATTACTAGAGAGTTTCTCAAAAGCTGAATTCTTTACAAAACTACCTGACATCGAAGAAAAAATCGAAGTTGTAACTTACATTGCTGGTGAAGGCGACATCTCAACTGATTTACTGTCTCCGGGTAACCAAGCACACTCACGTGCTGACCGTGAATTACACGGTAAGTGTATGATCACTGAAGAAGCACAACAAGAAATCGTTGAACTTCAAAAGAAACACCCTAATGCTAAAGTAATGCTTATTGCTGAAAAAGGCACAATGGGCGTTGGTTCATCTCGTATGTCTGGTGTAAATAACGTTGCACTTTGGGCGGGTAAACAAGCAAGTCCATACGTTCCTTTCATCAACATTGCACCTGTTGTTGCAGGTACTAATGGTATCGCACCAATCTTCTTAACGACGGTTGATGTAACCGGCGGTATTGGTCTTGACCTTAAAAACTGGGTTAAGAAAGTAGATGCAGAAGGCAATACTGTAACTGATGAAAATGGCGATGCAGTGCTTGAAGAAGCTTATTCAGTTGCCACAGGTACTGTATTAACAATCAATACAAAAGAGAAAAAGCTTTATAACGGCGATAAAGAACTGGTTGATGTATCATCAGCGTTCACACCGCAAAAAGTTGAATTCATGAAAGCTGGTGGTTCTTACGCTGTTGTATTTGGTAAAAAACTACAAACGTTTGCTGCTGAAACGCTGGGTATTGAAACTCCTCTTGTGTATGCACCTTCAAAAGAAATTTCACATGAAGGCCAAGGCTTAACAGCAGTTGAAAAAATCTTTAACCGTAATGCGGTAGGTGTTCTATCAGATACGCCACTTCACGCAGGCTCAAATGTTCGTGTTAAAGTGAACATCGTTGGTTCGCAAGATACAACCGGTCCAATGACAGCACAAGAATTAGAAGCGATGGCTGCTTCAACTATTTCACCACTTGTTGATGGTGCTTATCAGTCTGGTTGTCATACAGCATCAGTATGGGATAGCAAAGCACAAGCTAACATTCCTAAACTAATGGCGTTTATGAATAAGTTTGGTTTGATCACTGCACGTGACCCGAAAGGCGTTTACCATGCAATGACTGACGTTATTCACAAAGTATTAAACGACATTACCATTGATGATCGCGCTATCATCATCGGTGGTGACTCGCATACACGTATGTCTAAAGGCGTTGCCTTTGGTGCCGATTCAGGCACCGTTGCTGTTGCACTTGCAACCGGTGAATCAGCGATGCCGATTCCTGATTCAGTTAAAGTGACGTTTAAAGGCAAAATGGCTAAGCACATGGATTTCCGCGATGTTGTTCATGCAACGCAAGCGCAAATGCTTAAGCAATTTGGCGGAGAAAACGTGTTCCAAGGTCGTATCATTGAAGTTCATATTGGTACCCTAATGGCTGACCAAGCGTTTACTTTCACTGACTGGACTGCAGAAATGAAAGCGAAAGCGTCAATCTGTATTTCAAATGATGAAACGCTAATTAAGTCAATTGAACTTGCTAAATCACGTATCCAAATCATGATCAACAAAGGTATGGATAACGAAGCGCAAACGCTACAAGGTCTAATCGACTTAGCTGACAAGCGTATTGCAGGTATTCAATCTGGTGAAGAGCCAGCACTTTCTCCAGACGACAACGCTAAATACCACGCAGAAGTTGTGGTTGATTTGGACCAAATCGTTGAGCCAATGATTGCCGATCCAGACGTGAACAACGATGATGTTTCTAAACGTTATACTCACGATGTGATCCGCCCTGTTTCTTTTTACAACGACAAACCTGTTGATTTAGGTTTCGTTGGTTCGTGTATGGTTCACAAAGGCGATATGAAAATTATTGCTCACATGCTACGTAACCTTGAAAAGAAAAACGGTTCTATCACATTCAAAGCACCATTAGTTGTTGCGCCACCAACATACAACATTGTTGATGAGCTTAAAGCGGAAGGCGACTGGGATATTCTTGCTAAATACGCTGGTTTTGAATTTGACGATGAAAAACCAAAAACAGCGGCACGTACTAAGTATGAAAATATCCTATACCTAGAACGCCCTGGTTGTAACTTATGTATGGGTAACCAAGAAAAAGCAGAACCTGGTGACACTGTTATCGCAACATCAACTCGTCTGTTCCAAGGCCGTGTAGTAGCCGATACATCTGAGAAAAAAGGTGAGTCACTACTAGGTTCTACGCCGGTTGTAGTACTTTCTACTGTACTTGGTCGTTTCCCGACTATCGAAGAGTATAAGTCTGCGGTTGAAGGCATTGACCTTACCTCGTTTACACCTGTTGAAGAAGCAATGACAACTAAGTTCAACGCTGGACAAGCAGTACCAGTAAAGGTGGTTAGCTAATTCGATTAGTTAGCACTTTTTAAGCTAATAATTAAAAGCGCGTTTTAAACGCGCTTTTTTTTGCCTAACAAAAATAGCGCTTAGAAAGTAAATCCTATGTAGTGACACAATAATTTGTAGTTTGTGATTTTAAAGCAACAGGTTACACTTTATCTTGACCATGCAGTTATTCAATCGGTGTTATGACTAAACAACTCTATCAACTCGCTCAAAGCCACTTTGCTTTTCCTGATCCCAACCATGCATTAGATGATCCCGATGGTTTACTTGCCATTGGTGGATGCTTATCAGTATCGCGATTAAAAAATGCCTACAGCCAAGGTATTTTTCCGTGGTTTAGTGAACACGAGCCAATTATGTGGTGGTCGCCTAGTGAACGCGGTATTGTTGAGCTCAATGACTTTCATGTTAGTAAAAGTCTACGTAAGCATTTAAAAAAACACCCGGTCACCGTAACCATAAACCATGCCTTTGAAGAAGTGATAGAAGCATGTCGCGATCAACGCATTGATACCGATGGCACCTGGATCACTTTGCAAATGCAACAGGCGTACATTAATGCCCATCACAATGGCCTAGCTCATAGTTTAGAGGTTTGGCGCGAGGGAGAGCTTGCAGGTGGCTTATATGGCATCATGCAAACAGGTGTTTTTTGTGGTGAATCAATGTTTCATCATCAAACAAATTGTTCCAAACTGGCTATGTGGGCGCTGGTTAATTGGCTTAAACGCCACAATGCGCATTTTATTGATTGCCAATTAGAAAATCCTTATTTAATGTCGTTAGGTGCCAGCGTGATTCCACGTGAAGAATTTTTAACTAAACTTAATAAAGCACAGTGTTACACCCCAGCTGCCAGTATGTGGCAGCCACAGGAGCTAATCGCGATATATGAATGAACAACTTCCGGCTCGTATTGGCCTAAGCCAACCATTTGAGTGCAGTTATTTACCTGATCGCCAAGAGCAATTGCTGGTGATACTCGATCCAAGTTGTTACAGCAGCAATAAGTTTGAGTCATTATTAGCATTAGGCTTTCGTCGCAGCGGTAACCAAATTTACCGTCCGCACTGCCCTATTTGCAGCGCGTGTAGTTCTGTGCGCGTTTTAGCTGATAAGTTTATACCAACAAAATCGCAAAAACGTAAACTTAACAAAGCAAAAAACCGCTTTGAGGTAAAATATTCTCAAGTTGAACGCGAACAATACTATCCACTTTACAGTAAATACATTAGCTTGCGCCACCAAGATGGTAGTATGTATCCGCCTGATAAATCACAATTTCAAAGCTTTTTGTTTTGTAGTTGGTTAACCATTACTTTTATTGAGCTTTGGGATCAAGAAAACTTAGTAGCTGTTGCTGTAACTGATTGTATGGACAACGCTATTTCGGCCATTTATACATTTTTTGACCCTGACTACGAACACTTTAGTTTAGGCACTGTAATGATATTACAGCAGCTTAAATTTGCTAAACAGCAGCGCAAACAGTTTGTTTATTTAGGCTATCAAATAGATGAATGCGACAAAATGAACTATAAAACGCAGTTTTTACCTGCTCAAAAACAGTGCAATGACCAGTGGCTGGCTATTTAATTTACAAAAATAGCCCCTGCGCCTTTACTTATTGGCGTATTTTGGGCAAAATCTGCAGCGTTTAACTATTAAAGAGGTGTTACGCTAAACATGGCGAAAGAAGACGTAATCGAAATGCAAGGGACAGTCCTTGATACTTTACCAAATACAATGTTCCGAGTTGAGCTAGAAAATGGTCACGTAGTTGTGGCTCATATTTCAGGTAAAATGCGCAAAAACTATATCCGTATTTTAACCGGCGATAAAGTAACGGTAGAAATGACTCCTTACGATTTATCGAAAGGTCGTATCGTATTCCGTGCTCGCTAAGTAAGTGCGTAAACGAGATTTAGTTTTTGGCTAGTGCAAACTAGCTTTAAGCGTTTATTAAATGTAATTAATGCTAGGGTCTGTTGACCTTTGCGGATTAAAATTTGTTCAAACTAAGGGCGGTTTAATCGCGGCGCG